>CBDUBU010000042.1:0-18843 GCA_965365465.1 uncultured Rhodothermaceae bacterium | reverse complement strand
GTTGAGAGAAGATATTTCAGCTACGATCACTTACACACTTTAATTTACACCCTCCCGGCGACACGACAATAACGTGTTTCTCAATCAGCAAACGTAAAATCAACCTCGCGTGTCTCAAGGTTAGCCCCTGCGACGGTGACGCGAACCGTATCTCCAAGCCGGTAGGTCTTGCCCGTATGCGCTCCAACCAGGCGATACGACTTCTCATCGTACTCATAGTAGTCGTCATCCATATCACGGACATGAATCATGCCTTCAACGAGGATGTCGTTCAACTCTACGAAAATGCCAAACTTTGTTACCCCACTAACAACCCCCTGGAATTGCTCTCCCAAGTGTCTTCTGATGTATTCGACTTGCTTTAGTTTGACCGATTGGCGTTCTGCATCTACGGCTACTTTCTCGCGTTCGGAACAGTGGTCGCATTTTGACTGCAGGATCTCCTGATCTGAGCCTGGTTCTCCTTTAAGATAATGTTTGAGACGCCGATGGACCATTAGATCAGGATAGCGACGAATAGGGCTAGTGAAATGGGTATAATGGCTGAAAGCCAGCCCGTAGTGTCCGATGTTTTTGGTGTCATATCTGGCTTTGGCCATAGAGCGCAGCGCAGCTTCTTCAATGATCGGCTCTTCCGGGGCGCCCTTTACACGTTGCAACAAGTCGTTCAGGTTTTTTGAATCAACGGTTCCATCCTTGACATCGAGTTTATAACCAAAGGCCCGGATATAGTGTGCAAGCGTCTGTATTTTTTCTGAATCGGGTTTATCGTGAATCCGGTACACAAACGGGGGAGGCGATTTCCTCTTTCCGATTTCGCGAGCAACTGTCATGTTGGCAAGCAGCATGAGCTCTTCAATAAGCCGGTTTGATTCTGCTCGCTCCTTGCGCACGATTTCGACCGGGTTTCCGTCATCATCCAGGATGACCCGGACCTCTGGAAGGTCAAAGTCTACCGCCCCCTCTTGCATTCTTTTTTTTGTAAGGGTGCGGGCCAGGCGACCGGCGCGCAGCACATCATCTCGGAGTGGATGCTCCTGCATCTGCCCATTGAGAATGGACTGAGCCTCCTCGTAGGTGAAGCGTTGCTGTGAGTTAATAACAGTTTCCCGGATCTGGTAACTCTTTACGCGCCCACGCTTTGTTACCTCCATGATGCAGGAATAAGTCAGTTTGTCTTCTCCGGGACGAAGCGAACACACCTTGTTAGACAGCTTCTCCGGCAGCATAGGTATCACGCGGTCAACCAGGTACACGCTGGTTCCGCGCGCATACGCTTCACGGTCGATCTCGCTTTCGGGTTGGACATAATGGCTTACATCAGCAATGTGGACGCCGACTTCAAAGCGCCCGTCAGCCGTTTCTTCGATGTGGATCGCGTCGTCAAAGTCCTGTGCGTCAACAGGATCTATGGTAAAGATACGCTTGCCACGCAGATCGAGACGCCGGTTGATTTCCGATTCAGGAATCTCGCTATCTATTGCATTTGCTTCCTCTATAGCCAACGGAGGAAACCCTGATTTCACATCCAGGCTCATTGCCAGAGAAAGAACGCGCGTTCGGGGATCGCTTGACGCGCCCAGAACCTCCAGAATCCTGCCTTCGGGAGATGCTTTGCGGTCATCAAAGCGGTCGATAGAGACTACGACTTTGTCACCGTCTTTCGCTTTGGCGAAGTCGTCCTGGGGCACGAAGATGTCTTGCGTGACGCGCCGGTCATCCGGGACGACGAATCCAAAGTGTCCATGTCGTTTGAACGTCCCGACAACTTGCTGCCGATTGCGTTCTACTACTTCAAGGACTTCACATTCTCTGCGCAGGTCTCCACGCGCCGGCGCTGCGATGCCTACGAGTACCTGATCGCCATCGAGTGCAGTCCGCATGTTCGTCTCACGAACAAACAAATCGTCCATGCCCTGGACTTCCACGAACCCGAACCCTTGTGGATTGACACGGAGCACCCCTTTCAGCTTCGTAGCCTGTGGTTTGAAAACATAGCGGCCTCCCTTCGCGCGTTCGATAAGGTTGTGTTCTTCCATCCCGGAAAGCACCTCCCGAAAAAGCCGATATACCTTATTCTCCTTATATCCGAGCTGGTTTGAGATTTCCTTTGCACGGTAAGCCTTGCGGCCATTGTTTTTCAGGAAGCGCAGAACTTCGCGCTGAATCTGTTTCTGTTTATCCTTGTGGTTCACGATCAAATGTATATCAGATTAGAGAGATTCCGTTAAGAATGACTTGTGGTATGGAGAGAGACACGCTTTTGTGGGAAGGGCATGGAGCGCTCGTTCCGGGGGATAACGCTCCGTTCATCAACAAAGCATTTCACGTTTCCCCAAGTTCATTGTTCTCCCGAATAGCCTGCGTTGTGCAAGATAGGGTAGAACAGAGGAATTTGAAGACAAGAGAGGGGGGAAAGTGGTATCCATACAAATTGTGGCATCCATCGGCAGGGCGCCGCCACAATGGGAGACGTGAAGGGTAGATTGGTCTATGGAAGGTCACGAATCGGCAAACTGCCGCACAGACAGCGCTGCCGGAGAAAGGGACGGTATGGCATCCCCCGGCACAGTTTTAGTCAATTGTTTGTGAGGGGTTCATGGTTAGATGTCACGATATCCCCATAATGCACTCAGATCGCGGTCAAGGAGGCGACTGAGCTTCTCGACTTCAGGTTTGAAAGCTCTTTTGAGTCGGAGGGTCAGTGCAGGGTCCAACTCAGGTTTGGGGCGAAATATGACGCGCCGATACATCATTCGAGTAAGCGTTCGGCGAAGGCTTTTGGGAAGCAGTGAAGTAATAAGGTTTTTGATGGGTCCCATCCAGCCCTTTCCGTGAGTGAGTTTGCCAAACCAGTTTTGAAGCGTCTTGCTCCTGAGCATGGCGCCACGGTTATAGGATTGGAAGTCTGGCATCACTTCCGGTTGCAGACCCAGGAAATCCAGTACTTCTTTGTATATAGAAGCGTTGTTTTTTTTGAAGTCTTCGTAGATGAACACTTTTACGTTTTCTCTTCCAAAGAGGCGTAAATAGCGTTCGACCTGCTCCGCATACTTGATGCGCTCTGAGTAGAAGAGCAGCGGCGGAACAAGGCACCCTTCGGGTATATTTCTTCCCGCTTTTCTGTCTTCTTCAAGGTTCAATGCCGCCTCAAAATCCTTTACGTTCTCTCCATCCTCCGTAGGATTCTTCAGAAGTTGCATATGGTAGGAATGGAGGAAACTGACCGGCTCTCGGAGGAGGATAATGATCTTCGCCGATGGGTTGAACTTGAAGATTTCTTCGGCAGCGACTTTTGAATACAGATAGCAAGCGCTGGCCTCACCGCAGATCTTGTGGGGTTCCGTACCTGCAAAGTATGCCAGGTACTTCTGTTCGGTCTTTTCTCGGAAGGCTCCAACGGTTACGCCCTGGCAAAAATCTTTTGCAAAGTAGTTAGGCTCCTTTGGCCGGCTCATAAAAATGCCGGGATGAGGGCTTAGAAACGCATACAGGGCGGTAGTGCCGCTCTTCGAATTTCCAACGATGAAAAAGGAAGGCTTGTTAGGAGTGTGTTTTCCGTCCTGGTTCTTGGGTTGGTATGTCGTAGCGTATGACTCCACGGTATTAACAGTTTTTCGACTGGCCTCCAAGCGCAAGGCGTAAGAACTCGATCCTGCGAGAATAATGCAGCAAAAGCGTGATCCAGGCAACCGCGAGCCTTTGGCGAGGGCTGGAGAGCTTTTTACCTGTTTTCCCCCACAAGATTCCCGCGACTCTACCAATCGGCGGCTTCCACATTTTGGCTTCGCGCAAGAGGAAGCGGGAAAATGCTTCCGATTTGTGTGCGCTTACATCATGCAGCCCACCCGTAATGCGCACGGTTTTTCGATACAACTGATACAGGGAACTGCGGGCCGGATGCCTCACACATGCCTCATCACTATAGACCTGCTTGTAACCGTTCCTGTACACCCGATTGCCCCATTCGTTGTCCCCGGAAGACTTTAGTTGGGGGTTGAAGGGGCCAACGTCTTCTATCACGGAACGGTAGGTAAATAAATTAGCCGTAGCTCCGTAATGCCCCTTGCTGATTGCAATTTCCTGATCGAGATAGAATAACTGATCGTATTGTTCTACAGGAGTCGGATTTTCCGGATCAGCAGGAAAAAGGTCAACTTTACCCGCAACCATTCCGCAGCCTTGCGCCTGATTCAGCCTGGTCACACCTTTTTCAAGCCAGTCAGGGAGGGGAATACAGTCTGAATCTGTAAAAGCCAGAATCTCGCCGGTCGCGCAGGCTATACCTCTGTTTCGTGCCACATATGACCCCGGCGTATTCTCCAGCACGATGCGAACGCTGGAAGAAGGAGCAATGACGGACGCTACGGGGGGTTGGGATCTGTTGTCTACGACAATGACTTCGTACCGGTCGTACGGATAGGTCTGCTTATCCAATGCCTGCAGACAAATCTTCAACCTGTCCAGGTCATTGTGAACAGGGATAATTACGGAGACGAAAGGGGGATTCTCCAGAGACACAGGTGCGGTTCTTGTCTCAGGTTCAAGGGTGGGCGGAGCTTTCTGCCTGCCGGACTCCGTATTTACTAAGGCTGTAGCCATTACAAAATGATCCTCTTCTTTTCTTGAAATAGCCTGGCCCGTGTGCCGAGGTAGCGTCGCAGATGAAAAGGAGTGAGCAAGCTTGCGCTAACAGGATACCGCATGATTGATTCCGGGATTCTCCTGTGGGCCTTAATGTCCAGGCACCATTCTACAACGCGGTGAAAGGAAGCTTCTTCAGAAAACCAGTCCTCCCATGCCTTGCGTGCGAGAAGGCCCATTTCCTGCGCTAAATCCTCTTTTTCCTCTAAAACGCGCGGAATAGATTGAATGTCTTTTTCGGCAATATGTACGCTAAACGCGGCCCAGTCAGGCCCTTCGGGATAAACCCATTCATCTGCAATTATCACAGGAGCGCGTCCCATTTTCATGCTTTCAAACAGACGCATACTCGACACGGCGTCGCCTCTGGGACAGAGAACGAACTTGCTCTGTTTAGAGATCTTGATATACCGGCCTGTGTAATCGATGTTGTCTTCCGGATTTCCATCTGCTTCGAGCTTTTCGCGTTCAACGGATGTATCCAGAAAGAACCCTCTTGGGTGGCTGAGTTCAGCAAGTTTTGCTCGCACCTGCGGCCATGTTTTGACAGAGCCGATGAACGAGTACAAATAAGGCTGATCCGGGGTTTCCGGCTCAAACGTCAGATGATCTTTTCCGATGACCTCCAAGTATGCGCCGGATCGGAGCCGCTCGGGGAAAAGGTGGTCTGTGCGGCGGACGCAGCCATACACGCCTGGTAGAAAAGGAACACCGAAATACCGTGAATTGCAAACAAAGCACTTTTCACGGTGCTTTTTCACAAGTGGGTGGCGCCTTACGTCTTCCAGGTAGCGGCCTGTCGCATGTGCGCGTTCAACAAAAATAATCAGGTCAGCTTCTTCAGGATCGTTTGTAATGGAATGCTTCCGGAAGATATCCTTTTCAGCGCTCGTATGAAGCCTTTCGAGGTCATGGCGGGCATAGTAGGGATAGGCTTCGTCATTTTCGGGCGCTGCTGAGAGAAGGAAAACCTTGGCCATGTTACAACTGCTTGGTCTTTACGGGCGTTATCGTCTGCATACAGGACTTACGCCAGTTGGAACTGAATGGCGTGGTACTCCCAGAGTTGTCCTTTCCTGGAAAGGAGGTCCTCATAGGTGCCCTGCTCTGCAATCATTCCGTCTTCCAGCACAACCACCCAGTCAGCATTCTCAACGGTCGAAAGGCGATGTGCAATGACAATAGCTGTTCGGCCCCGCCGAAGGTTCTCCAACGATTGCTGAACGAGTTTTTCAGAAACGCTGTCGAGCGCACTGGTAGCCTCATCGAGAATCAAGATCTCAGGATCTCTCAAAATAGCGCGAGCGATAGCTATTCGCTGTCTTTGCCCGCCTGATAAACGCACGCCGCGATCGCCAAGAACCGTTTCAAACCCTTCCGTCATGCTTTCAACAAACTGCAGGGCGTTGGCCTTTTCCGCAGCGTCTCGGATCTGATCAAAGCTCACACCCGGTGTTCCGTATGCTATGTTGGCTGCTACGGTGTCGTTAAAAATGAAAGTTTCCTGACTTACGACAGCGATTTTCTTTCTCAACTCTGCGACCCGGAGGTCGCGCAGGTCAACTCCATCTATCAGAATGCGTCCTGAAGTCGGATCATAGAAGCGGGGGATCAGATCAACCAGCGTAGACTTTCCGGCGCCGGAAGCTCCAACAATGGCCGTCGTTTTCCCACGGGGGAGACGAAGATCAATGTTTTGCAGGACCAATTCATCCGGCTCGTAGCCGAAGGAGACATTGTCGAACACAATTTCATTACGGAACACCACATTGCTCCGGCTTCCGTCGATCAGGTAAGGCTTGCCCTCTGTGCTAAGAATTTCCTCGATGTTTGTCAGAGATGCACGTGTGCTTGCCCATTGTCCGCGCTGACCGTTCACCTGATGCACGAGCGGCATAAGCCGAAGCAGTGCAAACAGAAACGCGAGCAGCAGCGCAAGGTCCAGTTTGCCGGGAAGAACGAAGAATTGTGTTGCCATAACAATCACGACGATCAGCACCGTGCCGACGACGGCCTGGGAGAGCGGCTGCACCATCAGCGTGAGCCTGCTGTTCATAATGATCGCACGCGCTATCTTATTGGCTGCGCGTTGCATACGCTCCCGCTCGAATTGCTGCGTGTTGAACGCAATGACTGTACGCATCCCGCCGATGAATTCTCCTGCCAGAGATACGAAATGCGCGCTGGAATTTGTGACCCTTTGACCGCTGCCCCGGATACGTTTGAGCAAACGTGTCAGCCCAACCGACAGAAGCCCGAAGGAGACGACAATCATCAGGGACAATTCCCAGGAGATGAGGAACATAAGCGCAATGTAAACGGCCAGGAGGAAGCTGAGGGTTATTGTCGTGACCTGCACCCCGAAAGCAGCGCTTACCCGACCGAGTTCGTTCGTAAGGCTGTTTATGATTTCACCGGAGCGTTTCTTCGAGAAGAAGGAAAGCGAAACAGCCTGCAGTTGATCTACGATCTGCATACGCAGGTCTTCAATAACCAGCGCCCTGGCCTTCATTCCGAGCGCGGAGGCGAGGTAGCTCAACACCGAGCGTAGCCAGGTGCCCAGGAGAATCAAGCCGCAGATGCGATACAGCCGTGAGATCTGCGATGCTCCGACGCCAAGCACGTACTGGTCAATGAAAGGCCATCCTGTTTGCAGGGTGTTAGAGGAACCGGGCGTGAGTGTCTGTAGAAAGGGGATGAGCATCCCTATGCTGAAGCCTTCAAATACTGCCGCTGACAGCGACAGAAAAACCATAGTCGCTATCAGCCGCTTATACTTCTGAAGGCTTTTGAATAAATACTGATTCCGCACGGGATATTATGGTTAGTGTATACAGAGGGAGTCACTGGATGCCCGGAGTATCCAGTTTACAGCTTGGCAATGCGGAGAATGAGCAACAGGACGGAAGACGCAGCTCCGATTGCAGAGGTGATCGTCCGGATAGAAAACTTCCGTCTTGCTTCAGGCTCAACCACCAGTATGTCGCCGTCAACTACGGTGGGCAATGCCTCACGCACCGTCAACGTTTCATCAAGAGTGGCATCGTAGATGAGCTCGCGGGCGCCTCCCTGCCTGCGATAAAGATGCAGCAATATCGTCGTTTCCACCTCTGGTGAGCCGCCGCCTCTGCTGGCTACATTCAGGAGTGTAAGCAACTCGATGAAGTCTATACCCTGTTCTACCTGCCATATGCCGGGCTGCCCTGCGCTGCCAAGCACATAAAGAGAGATTGCCGGATAACCGGGGCGCACGAATTGATGCACTTGCGCCGAAGTCTGTGCATGGGAGGCAGTGGAGAGTGTGAGGGAAAATGCAAAGACAGCAACGATAACAGACAGCCGTGAAAAAACAAGTCGTTGACGCATAACCAGGTAGAGAGTAGGAACAAGCATCTATGCCTCTGGTGGTCCTGCCACCGTAAAAGGCATGGATGGCTATGCCCTGTATCTTAATGTGTAAGGACAGGTTGACAGATAGTTCAGGACTTCGTGTAGTCGTACTTATAGCCATAGCCGTAACCATAGCCATATCTATCGTTGCCCGCCTGCGTGCTATCAAACCGGTTCATAATGGTTCCAGCGATGCGTACTCCGACGCTATCCAGCATGGCGCGGACTGCATTCAAGGCTCGTGGTTCGGTTCGATTAGCAGATACGACCACAACGGTTGCGTCACACATCGTTGCAAGAAGCAACGCATCTGTGGCTGCGAGCACCGGCGGCGAGTCGATGACAATGGCATCAAACATCTCCCGGGCCTCTGCGAGCAGCGCGCCCATCCTCGGCAGCCCAAACAATTCAGGAGGAGGTGTGGACGTAGAGCCGGCAGGAATGAAATACAGGCCCTGAACGTTCGTCGTAAAACTGTCGAAGTAAGGCATTCCATCACCTGAACCTTCGAGCAATTCTGCGAGTCCGGGACTCTTTTTCACGCCCAGCATTTTATGCGCGTTAGGGCGGCGCACATCGGCATCGATCAGGAGCGTTCTGGAGCCGCTCTGCGCCATGGTGATTGCAACGTTGACAGCATTAACCGTTTTTCCGTCCGAAGGCTCGGGACTGGTAACCAGCAACATCTGCGGCGGCTTCTCGAATTTGCCATGTTGCAGATTGGTGCGGACCAGACGGTAATTCTCTGAAATCGTGGACCAGGGATTAAGCATGGTCACCAGTTGCGTACTGAGCAATTTGCCGTCTACTTCAACCTCGCTCTTCCCCTGGAAGGCGCTTTTTATCTCCCGATCCATTGGCGGGATGACGCCAACCAGACTATAACCCAGGGCTTGAAGATCTTCCGGTTTTTCAAGACGCTGGCGCAGAGCGCCTCGTACAAATGCCAGGCCGGTTCCCAGCATCAAGCCCACCAGCAGGGCGAGCATCAGGTTCTTCTTCAAATCCGGGCGTACGGGAGCGATAGGAACGAAAGCCGGGCGCACGATGCTCACATACCCCAAATCGGACTGCTCTGCAACCAGGTGTTTCTGCAACTCCGTCTGATAGGTCTTGAGAAATTCCTCAACGATAGCCTGCTTTCTTTCCAGCTGCGCCACCTCAATGGTTTGCCGGGGAAGAGTGCCGATACGCCCGTTGAACGAACCAATACGCTCTTCAAGTCGATCAATCTCATACTGCAAACGGCTTATATTCAAGCGGGCTTCGTTGATGTTGTTCGTTAGTGAGGCAGCCAATTCAAGTTCGCCGCCCGGCCTCGCAGCCCCGCTGCTCAGAGTCTGATCGGTAAGGCGTTTCGTCAGTTGGTCCTGGCGATTTTTCCAATGTTTTATCTCAGCAATAATCCCCTTGAGGGTTTCATCTCCTGCTTGCGCTTCGTTGCCCCGGAGGGAAGGATTGACTTTGTAATACGGTTCGGCCTGAAGCGATAGGTCAACGATCTTCTTTTCTATCTCCTCGATTTCCAGTTGAAGACCGGAGGCGACTTTATTTACCAGGTCGGGTCGTATACGCGAGAGTTCACCCTCGAAGAGTTTTTTCTCATTCTGTGCAATCTGTAGCTGGTACACCTTCTCGTCACGTTGCGCCACCAGGTCTGTGTATTCTGCGACTAGGCGCTCACCTCCTTGTCCTTGCACGGCAAACTGGCGATTTTGCGCATAGGATTCCCACTGATTCTCCAGAGATCCCAGCTCACGCTGCATCTGCGCAACTTGCTGTTCCAGGAACGTGCGCGCTGCGACAATGCTCGCCCGGCTGTTCTCCTGGCTGAAAGTCTTGTACTCCTCTGCGTACAGGTTGGCAATGCGGGCAGCTTCTTCCGGAGAGGAACTTGCTGCCGTGATGATAACCATGCTTTCGGTAGACGAGGGGATAAACTTCATGTTCTGTGCAACCAGCCCTGCCACTTCAACCGTAGTAGGAGGCGCTTCGCCTTCTTCTGCTTGAAGAATTGGAAAGTGCTCCTTGCTTCCAAGCGCGGCTGCCGTTTCTTCCATTTTTGTGGCAACACGCAACGCAAGCTCACTCGAACGGCTCAGCACGCCCATTTCCGTCGTGACGGATCGGCCTTCTACCGGCGCCTCAACACCCGGCAAGAAGCCTCCGCGTGTATCAACAGCCACAACGCTGCTGGCTTCGTACGTCGGCGGAACGACCAGAGTATAAGCAGCAATGGCTGCCGTAATCAGGACGCACGTACCGAGAATAATCCACTTGCCCTGCTGGATCGTTTTCCAGATCTCTCCGAAATTGATCCCCGGATCTTCGCCGCCGCTGCCGGGGGCAAAAGAAGGATTAGGGTTGGTATTGCCGCCAGGCACCCGTCTTGGCGCAATCAAGGTGATGTGCTTATACTTGCTTGGATGATTACTCATAGTTGTTCAGTGAACATCCGATACTTATCTGTGTGATGTCTGTCCTTAATATTTCGCTGACTTTTATGAAGTGTCCCGAGCGGTTTAAGCTATTATATGCAGTTTCAGCTTGCCCCTTCACCCGTCAGAACGACAGGGATGGTTCGTGCGAGGATGTAAAGATCAAGCCAGGGCGTCCAGTGATGTACGTAGTGTACGTCTACGTCCACGCGTTCTTCAAAACTGAGCATATTCCGTCCGGAAACCTGCCAGAGTCCGGTGATGCCAGGCCGGTTTTGCAGGATAATGCGTTCGAGACCCTCCATATGGCTGATTTCACTGGTCATGTACGCGCGAGGACCAACCAGGCTCATGTCTCCTACCAGTACGTTCCAGATTTGAGGCAGTTCATCAAGGCTGAAGCGTCTGAGCATTCTTCCCATACGGGTAACCCTGGGGTCATTTTGTAATTTGCGATACACCTCGTATTCCCTGCGTAACACCGGGTCCTTCTGGAGTATCTCGTGCAGTTCCTTATCTGCCTCAAGATACATGGTGCGGAACTTCAGCACCTTGAAACAATGACCGCCCAGGCCCATTCTGGTCTGTTTGTAGAACACCGAGCCAGGAGAATCGATCTTAATCAGAAGTGCGAGCAGGCTGAATAGCGGCGACAGCAAAATGAGTGCAAAGAAAGCAGCAAGAACGTCGACGATGCGCTTGGCGAGACGTCCGAAGCGACTCCAGTAGCTATGCTGGACGCCATAGCCCATCAAGCCGGCGAATGAATCTGAAGACCAGAGGGCGCTTGAACCCTGGATGCCCGGAATAACAAGCACGCGCTTGAAGAACCTGGTATACTGTCCCAGAAGGTCAACAATCTGCCTATGCTCAAGTCCGGGTGCTGCGATAATAGCACAGGGGATATGATATTTGGTCGCTACATAGGGAGCGAGCTTGATATTGCCGAGCAAAGGCACTCCCCCAATTTCATGATAAGGCAGGTCATCCTGGAGGATGGCTGTTGGTTTGAAACCAAGCTCGGGCCATCGCTTCAGGGTGTTGATAACTGCTGCACCCAGGTTTCCTGAACTCAGGACTACTACAGGCAACCCCCACCAGGATGTGCGGGCGAACATCACCCTTGACAAGGCCCTGATGGAAGGCACTATAATGGACGAGAGAATCCACGCTGCCAGCCAGACCTTTAGTTCTGACCACTGATTGTGCCCGGAGACCCACATCGTAGCGATGCAGGCAGCAAAGAAGACCATTGTGACAATGGTGACTCTTCTGATTTCTTCTGCCGGGTGGACATTCGTGGCCCTGTACAGACCAGCAATTGCGTAGGCCACGATCAGCAGACTTATGGCAGGGAGCACAGAGTTCGTAGTACTCCATCCGAACACCAGGAAGAGCAAGCCAATCGTGAAGGCATACCCAGCGAGGTCAGCCAGAAAGAAGGTAGCAATGGTTGCCCAGCGTCTCGGTCCACCGTGCCGCGACTCAATTTGAGGCACGCGCACCAGTGCAGGCTCTGCAACAGGAGGCGCAGGTATGGGATCGGCAAACGATGGCTTTAAATATACTTCTGCAGTATTCATGCTAGGATCTGGTAGTCTCGGCTGCAAGGAATGCGCTGTACTCCTTATCTACGAGTTGGAAGAACTCCCGGCAGAACCGAGTTTTGGAGAACCTTTCTGCATTCGCCCGGATGCGTTCCGGATCCAGGCGGCTTCGAATGGTTTCGAAAGTTCTGACAGCTTCTTTCAGGCTCTTGGCGTTCTGTTCGTAAAAGAACAACCCGGTTTCGCCTGAAACTACTGATTCAGTAACCCCGCCCCGGCCATAGGCGATGACAGGTGTTCCGCACGCCTGGGCTTCAACGGGAACGATGCCAAAGTCTTCCTCGGCGGCAAACACAAAGGCGCGAGCGCGTTGAACGTAGTGCGTCACAACTTCAGGTGGTTGATAGCCAAGCATCGTCACATTGGGGCCTGCGAGGGCTGCTATTTTCTTGAACTCCGGCCCTTCACCAATAACGATAAGCTCCTTATCAGGCATTTCAGAGAATGCCTCTACCAGCAGGTCAATTCGTTTGTAGGGTACAAGCCTTGACACGGTGACATAGTATTTCTCCTTATCGGTGTAAAGCGAGAAAGCATCGGTGTCAACAGGGGGATAAATCACCACGGAAGGACGCCGATAGGTTTTCCAGATTCGACGGGCAACCGTGCGCGAGTTGGCAATAAATGTGTCTACTCTGTCCGCGCTTGTCGCGTCAAAAAGCCGCATGTAATGCAGAATGAGGCGGGCGAACACACTTTTTGCGCCGCGTTCCAGTTTTCCTTCTCTCAGGTACTGGAAATGCAGATCCCATGCGTACCGTACAGGGCTATGCACATAGCTGATATGCAACTGATCTGCCACTGTTAACGCGCCTTTTGCCACCACATAGCTTGAGGAAATGACAACATCGTAGTCACTCAGGTCAAACTGTTCAATGGCAAGCGGAGCGAGGGGCAAATAATAACGATATTTACTGCGAGCAAAGGGTAGTTTCTGAATGAAGGAGGTAGAGACAGGCCGATTACCCAGAAAAGCGCGCTGCTCATCGGGTATGAAATCAACCAGCGTGAAGACATCAGCCTGCGGAAATGTCGCCAGAATCTGCTCAAGTACTCTTTCTGCTCCCGCATAGACAGGCAACCAGTCGTGAACCACAGCAATTCGCGCATTGGCTAGCGCTGTCTGGCGTCCGATACCCTGGACAATCGCATGGCCGTTGGCGCTGTTGCGGTGGCTCTCGGTAGTCTGTCTAAGTTCTCGCATCTGTATTTTCGGCCTTCAGCTTCCTGACGATACTCTTCGATCCTCCGTGTCGCTCCGGGGAAGAAAGCAATACGTGTGCATTTTCTCTCTCCCCAGGGACATCCGCCCTATTGCGAGTGTCGAATAAAAGGTTACGGGTATCCGAGGGGAAGTGTGATCCAAGTTCAGCGCGTCCAAACGGGATGTATGGAGAAGCCCATCTTCGCCATAAGCGCAATTAACCCACCTTCATGTGCTCCAAAAGTCCATACCTGCCGGGAAATGGCAAGGAGGAGGCAGATCCTTACCCCTGGCTCCACTGAACCGCGAATTGTAACAGTTCTGAGACGGTATCAAACCCAAGTTTCTCCTTGGCGCGGCGGCGGTAGGTCTCCACTGTTTTTCGGCTCAGACCCAAGCGGCCGGCGATCTCATCAACGCTTTCTCCACGCCCCAGCATCTGGAAAACAGCCATTTCGCGATCCGTGAATTCGTCTACTGCGAAGCCGTGTTTTTGCTTGCCACCGCGAACTACCTTGCTGATGATACGCGATGCCATTCGATGGCTGAGGTACACCTCGCCGCGCATAGCGGCCCGAATCGCTTCGATGACTTTCTGGGTAGGCTCACTCTTCATCAGATAGCCCGATGCGCCGGCCCGAACCGCCCGTTCGGCATAGACGTTTTCATTGTACATGGAGAATACGATCACCTGTACATCGGGGAACTGCACGCGAATGTTTTGGACGAGGTCAAGGCCATGTGCATCTTCAAGGGATACATCCACAATGACAACATCCGGGTTTACCTTTTCTACAAGATGGAGCGCTTCGCCGGCAGATGCAGCCTGGCCGCATATCTCCAGATCTGCCTTATTGCCGATGACTTCGGTCAGGGCTTCACGAATAGCCGGATGGTCATCTACGACAAGCACCCGAATACGTGCATCGCCTTTATTACTGGAGTGATTGCCTGATGTGGATGGGGGGGGTGTCATCTGTACTCTAGATCATTGCGAGAATGTCTCGCCTCCGGAAATAAAAAGCCGGCCTTTTCTAACGTCACAATGCTACTTATGCTGAAAGGGCCAGGTGGGGTGCAATATTTGGATACCAACTCCCGACGACGGATTTCTGTACGGCCCGCTATGTTTGAAGAAGGCCCTGTGAAGGAAAGGGCGCCTATTCGGGAAACATAGAGGCATTCCTGAATCTACCGAATAGCGTCTCTAGCGCTTGATATGTTTAGCGGAATGAGTACGGTAGCTTAAGCGCACTATCTGCGGGTTTGCATTAGCCTAACAGTATGCTCCAAGATTCCACTTTGACGTTCTTTCCGTGGGTGAGCATAGAGCGCAGGCTCAGATTTGTCAGGTTTCAAGCGCAGCACGAGAGCGTCTATGAAAATGTGCGAGCGCAGCCTGGAAGGAGGCGTTTCCTTTATCAAAAGAGACATGAAGCGCACGAAAACGCCATGGCGTTTTCGTGCGCCAACTTCTTCTATTCTTCTAGCCAAGAGGAGAACGGGGATCAATCTCCTCTGGTGCGCGCACCCTGTCCATGCGTCCACTGGACGGCAAATTGGAGCAGTTCGGAAACCGTTTCAAAACCTAGCTTCTCCTTAGCGCGGCGGCGGTAGGTCTCTACTGTTTTTCGGCTCAGGCTAAGTCTTTCGGTAATTTCCTCGACCGTATAACCTTCTCCAAGCATCTGGAAAACAGCCATCTCCCGATCCGTGAATTCGTCTACTGCAAAACTTGGACGGGAGGATTGTCCCCGAGCAACCTTGCTAAGGATACGCGATGCCATTTGGTGGCTGAGGTACACCTCGCCGCGTGTAATGGCCCGAATCGCTTCGATGACTTTCTGGGTAGGCTCACTCTTCATCAGATAGCCCGATGCGCCGGCCCGAACCGCCCGTTCGGCATAGACGTTTTCATCGTACATGGAGAATACGATCACCTGTACATCGGGGAACTGCACGCGAATGTTTTGTACGAGGTCAAGGCCGTGAGCGTCCTCCAGTGAAATGTCCACTACGGCCACGTCAGGCTTAACCTTGGGCACCAATCGGAGCGCCTCGTCGGCAGATGCAGCCTGGCCGCATATCTCTATCCCAATTTTACCGCTGATCGTTTCTGTCAAGGCTTCACGAATAGCCGGATGATCGTCTACCAGAAGTACACGAATGCGATCTCCGGCAGACTTACGGGAATTAACAGAGGGATTATTAGAATCCATCGTACCTGGCCTCCCACTAAATTTATTGATGATCGAGTTCGCCAACCAGGGAAAACTGCTTATCCTGGAGCACCCTTTGCCAATATACCACGCATGAGGGCATAAATTATAAATAGTTCAATGATACGATTATACTGCTGTAATTTGCGGATTTTGTTTGAAGCAGCAACACTCCTGCGGTTGTTCAAAGCAACATTTTGCAAATATTCTAATTGCGAGGGCCTCATCAGCCGGGGCCGGATGCCGGTTGCAAAGGGTAGTGTCATCCAAAAGTACCACCGTTGTAGTACTTAAGGATATGTCAGGATGCCTGCTTATTTGCTAATCTGCTTTGAAATACAACTACAACCGGAAATCAAATGAGAGTGATTGCGTGCGGGTCGCCTTACGCAAAAGGGGGAATAGGTCAACATTTTGCTCAACTGGTAGAGGAAAGTCGGAATGAGGGAGTGTTGGCGCGCTATTATACGCCGGGCATCAAGCCAGGCGACGCCCGCATAGGCATACAGATTTCGCTTCAGGATTTCCATCGGATCAGGAAATACACGCCTATTCGTTTTAGCCAGAGTTGGACGAGCCATCTCAAAGGAGAGATTTTCGATCGCAAAGTTGCAGGGATGCTAGGCGATCCTGCTGAAGCGTTCATGGGCTTCGTAGGAAAGACACTGCATAGCTTCAGGAGCGCATCCTCGTCAGGTTTCAAAAAGTTGGAACTGATCGCAGCAAACAGCCACGTGAACAACCTGAAAAAGCTGCATGACCGGGCAAAGATCGAAACAGGGATAAACGATGGGTGGCTGAATGAGGCGCAACGGCGTAAGACCCTCAAAGAATATGAGATGGCCGATGTCATCTATGTGCATTCTGAGTATGTCAGGGAGTCGTTTGTCAAGGAAGGGATAGCCGCCGATAAGTTGCAACGCATGTACCTGGCTATTGATGAGCGCTTCAAGCCACCGGCCGGCAAGCCTGATGACGGTGTTTTTCGTGTCGCTTACGTAGGCAGGGTAGAGGCATCGAAGGGGATACCACTTCTTATCAAGGCATTCTCCACCCTTTCCGTCGAAGCGGAGCTTACGCTTGTCGGAGGGTGGTCTACGCGCGCCATGCGGGTTTACATGGAGCAGCAGATGAGACGCGACCCAAGAATACGACTTGCTCCAGGCGATCCATTGCCTGTACTTCAGCGCGCCGACGTATTCGTTCATCCGACTTATGAAGACGGTTTTGCGTATGCCCCCTATGAGGCGCTGGCGTGCGGAGTTCCTGTAATCGTAACCGAAGACACAGGAATGAAGGAATATGTCACAGAAGGCGCAAACGGGTACATCGTACCTACGGGAGACTGGCAGGCGTTACGAGAACGCATGGAGCATATTGCGAGCCATCCGATGAAACAGACCTCCTCCAGACACATTAACGCAACCCCCGTAAATCAATAATGGAGACGTTGCCAAAGGAAATGAGTGTTGCAGAAACGATAAAGGATTTCCCCCTGCGGGTTTTTTTTGGACACCACAAGTGCGCGACCGGATGGATTGACGGAATTCTCAGGGAAGTATGCTTCCACATGGGAATCAACTTCAGAATCGTGCATCTTCCTGTGCATTTTGAGTCTGCGGGTACGCTGGGCAATCTCGTCCGCAACGAAGGCGTGGATTTTCTGGCGTACACAAACGCAGAGCGGAAGCATATCGGGGATTTGCCGCCCTTTCGGGGGTTCCATGTTGTACGGGATCCTCGGGATGTCGTGGTATCTGCGTATTACTCTCATCTTTACAGCCACAGCACGAAAGGATGGTCTGAACTCGAACCGCATCGCAACGAGTTGAAGCAGCTATCGAAAGAGGACGGGCTTCTCAACGAGATGGAGTTCAGCAGACCAGAATTTGAGGCTATGTATGATTGGGACTACAACCAGGAGCACGTGCTAGAGCTGAAGATGGAAGACCTGACCCGGAATTCCGTGCCGCAGTTCTTTCGGATCGTCCGATTTCTGAACATTCTGGACGAGGAGGAGCACCAGGGCATTGGGCGGCTGTTGCTTTCTCTGAACCTCAAGATGAACCGGCTCAATCAGAAAGGGCGGCGCTTTATGCCGGGAAACCTGCCCATGTTTCCTGTTCCCCGAATCCGTATCGGGACCATTCCTTCTTCGCAGTTAAGCGAGATCCTGGAAAAAAAGAACTTTGCCAGGCTGTCGGGTGGAAGGAAGCGCGGCCAGGAAAACGTGAAGAGCCACTATCGCAAAGGAGTGCCTGGAGACTGGAAAAACCACTTCAACGAAGAACATATTCGCGTTTTCAAGGCAGAGTATAACGACCTGCTCATGAAACTTGGCTATGAGTCTGACGCAGACTGGTAGGCAGTGTGGAGCGGGGTCGGCAGGGTATTTTCAAGAGGTAGGGCTTTGGGTGTACAAGAGCCGCGTTTACTATGAGAATAGGACATTACGCCCCCGAAATACGGGCGCCTGGCGGCATCGCAACGTACATCCGAAACGTAGGCGCTGCACAGACCGGTGCAGGTCATACTGTGTTTTATCTTGGCAAGACGGCCTATGTGCAAAAGGATGCAGAAGACTTTATTGTCGTAGAGACTGCCGTTGATCTCGTTGGGGAAGCCAGACGCCTGAACCTGGATGTGTTGCATCTGCATAAACCCGTTCCTGGCCTGTTGGCTGAGGATGTTACGATAGTTCGCACGATGCATGGTCACCAGGGTTCTTGCCCGAGCGGGACGCGCTATCTCTCCAGGTGGAAGCAGCCCTGCGACCGCGCTTATAGCGTTACAGGCTGCCTCTGGGGACATCTTGTTGATCGCTGCGGCAGCCGTAATCCACAGCGGATCCAGAGCAACTTCAGGCGTTTTCACGAGGAAGTGCGTCAGGGACGAGAGATCCATACCTATACGGTGAGTAAGTTCCTGATGGAACAGATGATCCGTTCCGGCTATCCTTCAGACAGGCTATATACGATAGCTTCTCCTTCACCGCCGGTGGAAGGAGATTTCGCGCCGCTCTTACAAGAGGCAGCTCCGCGTTTTGTGTTTATGGGGCGCATGGTGCCTCAGAAAGGTTTGGAGTGGCTTCTGCGGGCGATTGCGGTCGTTAAGCCGACTGTTCTCCTTGATGTGGCTGGAGATGGACCGATACGAGAGGATATGCAGCGTCTGGCGTTACAACTCGGTATAGGAGAAAGGGTAACGTTTCATAAATGGCTCAACCCTGACGCACTGCGGCATCTCATTTGGGCAGCCAGAGCCGTTGTGTTTCCTTCAGTCTGGCATGAGCCGGCGGGACTAGTGAGCCTTGAAGCTGCCGCGCATGGGAGAGCGGTTAT
>CBDUBU010000041.1:0-19262 GCA_965365465.1 uncultured Rhodothermaceae bacterium | reverse complement strand
AGCGCCTGGACGAGTACAGGCAGCGCCTGGCAGGTGTGCCTGTGCAGACGATCCGGCTGGCCCAGCTTCAGCGGGAGCAGAAGGCGCGTGAGGACCTGTATACGAGCCTCGAAACCAGGATGCAGGAGGTGCGCATGGCGGATGCGGCCCGCATCGAGCCGGCAGAAATCATCCGTCCCGCCCTCGTCCCTGATAAACCTGTGCTTCCACGCAGCCTGCTGCTGCTGGCCGGAGCACTGCTGGGGCTGTCCCTCGGCTTCCTGGCGGGCGTCGTACGGTATAAGTCAGACCGGCGCATCTACACACCTGCCGATTTGCAGGAACACGACTTTTCGGCAATGGGCGTGATCCCGAATGTGCGCAGGGTATCAGACCATCTACAGAGAAGCCCGTTCCGGCAGCGCAGGCAGAGCCTGGACCAGCCAGGCCTCTCGCAACTCCCGCTGGCCGTCACTGAGGCGTACCGCCGGTTGCACATCAGCGTGCAACTGAGCCGTCCGGGTCAGGTGGTTCGAACGGTTCTGGTTACCAGCCCTGAGCCAGGCACCGGCAAGAGCACCATTGCTGCCAATCTCGCTCTGGCTGCCGCGCGGGTCGGGCGGCGCACACTTCTCGTGGATGCCGACCTGCGCCGACCCCGCATCGGGGCAACGCCAGGACTTACCGGCGGGGCTTCGCTGACCGATCTGCTCCATTCCGGAGAGTTGGAGCCGAACCAGCTTGCGACGAACGTCGAAAACCTCTGGGCGGCGGTCGTCTCCAAGCCGCTTTCAGACGCCGACAAGACCATTCATTCGCCCGAAATGGCGCAACTCGTTGCCCGGATGCGCGAGTCGTTCGACTTCGTTGTTTTCGACGCGCCTCCGGTGCTGGCTGTGGCAGATGCCGTTTTTCTGTCTTCTCAGTGTGACCTCACGCTGGTCGTGGCAAATGCAGGCCGGACTGATGCGGAATCCCTTGCGCTCATTACCCGTGACCTGCTCGCTGCCGGGGCGTACGCGCCGGGCATCGTGCTAAACCGGTATGATCCTTCAGCGGGGCCTGCCGCGTCCGGGTATTATTACCGGGATTACGGATACGCCGCGCCGGCATAACCTGTTTTTATACTGATTTTCCATTATGAAGCTGTGTAAACTCCGAATAACACGGTCCTCTTTCTGCCGGAATGCCGGCGCTCTTTTGCTGCTGGCCTGGCTGAGTCTTCATGCTGCGCCTGCGGCGCACGGTCAGGATTTCGGGCAGGTCAGAGAAACCGACACAAACATTGCATCCTATTACTATTACGTTCAGCCCGGCGCCGCCACCGTTCAGATAGAAGTGCTGGGGACCGTGCGTTATCCGGGCCTGTATGTAATCAGCGAGGGAACGAATCTCGGAACGCTGCTTGCGCTCTGTGGAGGGCCTGTGCTGGATGTCCGGGAAAGATCTCGCCCCCGCAAGGAGCATCTGAGACTGTTTCGGACGCTGCCCGGCTCGCAATCACTGATTTATGAGGCTGCCTTGCAGGATGGCGTCCTTATCAAACCGGACGGCTATCCCGCGTTGCAGACCGGCGACGTTGTCTCGGTAGAAGTGATCGAGCGGCAACGGCTCACCTTTCGGGACGTGTTCACCTTTGTCAACTCCGCTGCCCTGATTGCGCTCACGGTAGACCGTTTCGTCAAGTAGCCAGGTCGTTGCCATAAGGAAAATGCGTGTTGCTTCCTTGCCTCAAAACACAAACATGAAGTCCGGATATCCTGAGAGAAAAGCGCCTTCTCTCGTGAAGCAAAGTGTCTGGGCCGTCTGCGATCAGGGACTGTTTGCCGGATCTAATTTCCTGCTCAACATACTTCTGGCCCGATGGTTGTCGCCGGCAGAGTACGGCGCTTTTGCCATTGCATACAGCGTCTTTCTTTTATTCGGCATGGCGCACGCAGCGCTCATCGTCGAACCGATGCTAGTCTATGGAAGCGGCTGCTACCGGGACGCTTTCCCTGAGTACTTGCGGCATCTTCTATTCAGGGGGCATACTGGCTTCGCCGTAGCAGCCGGCGCTCTGGTCCTGGCTGCCGCCGCTTCTCTGAACTATGCACTACCGAACTTCTCGCCCAGTGTATTCTTCGGGATGGCGCTTGCCCTACCTGCACTGCTCGGACTTTGGCTGCTCCGGCGCGCCACCTACGCCTGTGGAAAACCGCTGTTGTCGGTGTTCGGAGGCGCAAGCTACCTGCTTGTTGCGCTCACATCCATCTTTCTGCTCCATTCATGGCTGTCCGTATCCGCCATGAACGCCATGCTAGTGCTAGGCGCTGCAAGCCTGATAGCCGGTTTGTTGATTTACTTCAGCCTCATCTCTCGATGCAGGGCGCAGCAGGCTCTGGACGGACGCGAGATCTTGCAGAGACACATAAGGTATGGCCGATGGGCCATTGGAACCGGCCTTCTTGCCTGGATACCTACCAACATTTACTTCATTCTGCTCCCGGCTATTCACGGCACGGCGTCAGTAGGGCATCTGAAGGCGCTTTTCAACCTGATCGAGCCTGTGCTCCAGGCCACGGCGGCTATGTCTGTGCTTCTTGTTCCAGAGATGGTGAGCGCACAGCACAGGGGCCAACTCTCTCCTCTTGTCAAAGCTGCACTCTCCGTGTTTATGGCGGGCGCTCTCGCATACTGCGCCCTGATCGGGATATGGGGAAGCAAAATTGTGCTGTGGCTTTATGACAGTTCCTATGCCCCTCCCTCGCTCTTGATGTGGCGCCTGGGAGCCATTCCGATTCCTTTCGTCGTCAGGGTCGTGCTTGAGGCTGCCGCACGGTCGTTGGATCACCCAGACTGGGTCTTCTGGGCTAACGTCGGGTCAACAATTACGACTTTCGCAATTGGCGTTCCCCTCGCCTTGCGCTCTGGGGCGCCGGGGGCAGTGCTCGGCTTCCTGTTCGCTACGACTGCTGTTGCGATCTGCTTAATAGTGATTCTGAAACGGATAAGCCGGACGGAACTGCCTGAACGAGTTCCCGCCCATTCACACTAGCCCACTTGTACTGCTCATACGCATCATGTCAACAACATCTACACAAGGGCAAGAGCGTCTGCGCGTACTCATGTCTGCTTATGCCTGCGAACCGCATCGCGGGTCGGAGCCCGGCGTGGGATGGAATATCGCAAAGGGAATGGCGCGGCACAACGATGTCTGGGTTATGACGTGCTCTCGCCACCGCCCTGCCATCGAAGCCGAGTTGCAGAAGCATCCTGTACCTGGTCTCCATTTTGTCTATCTCAACGGCGTATTTGACCCTGTATGGCTCGAAAAGCACTTTCCTCTCGGAATCAACTTGCACTACTATCTCTGGTCGATAGCCGCTTACCGCTCCGCACACCTGCTGCACCAAAAAATCCGGTTTAATATCGCCCATCATGTGACTTATGTACGCTACTGGATGCCGAGCATGGCGGGTCTGATCGACGCGCCATTTATCTGGGGACCTGTCGGCGGCGCCGATGCTGTACCGCAGCCTTTCATTCACGATTTCTCGTGGTCAGGTCAGCTAAAAGACCGGCTGCGACAGGCGGCCTGCCTCGCAGGAGAACACGACCCTCTCGTTCGTCTGACGGCTCGCAAAGCTCTGTTCGGCCTGGCTACCACCGCCCCGACAGCAGAGCGATTGCGCCGTCTGGAAGTTGGACAAATAAAAGTTCTTGCCGAAAGCGCCCTCAGCCGGAACGAACTCGACATGCTGAGTGCGCTGCCGGCGCCCGGAAACAGTCCACTACGCTTTATCAGCCTGGGGCGACTCCTGGATTGGAAAGCCTATCACCTGTCTTTACATGCCTTCGCAGCGGCAAACCTGCACAATGCTGAATACTGGATTGCAGGAGATGGACCCGAACGGAAAACACTGGCAAGCCTGGCGCAGCAGTTGGGTATCGCACGTAAAGTCAAGTTCTGGGGGTGGCTGCCACGCGCCGAAGCGCTGAAAAAACTGGCCCTCTGCCATGTCTTCGTACATCCCAGCCTGCGTGATTCCGGGGGCTGGGCCTGTATCGAGGCAATGGCTGCGTCGCGCCCTGTCATCTGCATGGACCACGCCGGCCCGGCTACACAGGTCACCTCTGAGACCGGTTTTAAGGTTCCTGTTGTTCATGTCCAGGAAACCGTAGAACGCATGACGGAAGCCATGCAACGCCTTGCCTCAGATCCCGTGTTACGAAGCAGCATGGGGGCTGCGGGTAGAATCCGCGTTGCAAACCATTTCTCCTGGGAGCGCCGATGTGAAGAGATCGATGTCCTATACCGCCAGGCTATCGGTGCAGGCGCAGTTTCTGAACCCCTGCGTGCGCTAAAGTCTCGTATAGATGAAACGCCGCACACCCTTGTCTTTTCATCGCTGCGGTAACCTTCACTTGACCTCGTATTTCATCGCTTGCGCCGGCTATGAAGCCCCGATCTGAAACGATGCATCTTTCTCCACGGCAAAGAGGGCTACCCATCCTGTGGTTATTTTTTGGCCCTCCACTGTTTCGCACAATAGAAACACGCGGAGCAATGGCCTCCATGAACGGCGACTATGACCTCTGGAGTTACTTACAGGTCGCGTGGTGGATGGTGTGCGGACTTATTGCATTCAGAAGTCTTGTTGGAAACCGGCGCCTCCTGATCGAAATGACGCGTCTTGCTCGCGGTGTAGTTGCAGGGACTTTGATCTGGCTGGGCGCTCTGAGTTTATCCGTACTGGTCTCTCCCTATCTCTTCTTTTCCGCTGCCAACGTGTTCATGCTAGGGGTGCTGGTGATCTGCGCTGCCGACGCTTGCCTGAAGCTTTACAGCGGCGCTGTGACGATACGGCGCGTTTTGAAGAGTCTGCTTGCGATCACGGCGCTGCTGCTGGCAGCCATCATCCTGCTGCACCTTATACGTCCCGGCTATGTTGAGGCGGCTTCCGACGAAGGCAGGTTCGGCTTGCGCATCAGAGGTGGACGCATCGGTTACTCGCCACTGCTCTCCCTCGTTGCCTTGTTTGTTGGCTTTTACTTCTGGCGCACCACGCGCGGACCTGTTCGCTTCCTTCACCTCGGCATCATGACTCTCGGAATGGTGTTGCTCTATCTTGGGCAGACCCGTTCTGCCTATGCCGGCTTCCTGGCAGGCGCTGTACTATTCGGCTTTCAGTGGTCAGGACTGCATCGCCATGCCTTACGGCTGACGGTGAGCGCTGTCACCGTGTTTGCCGTGCTATCAGCAGGCGTTCTGCTCGCTGACATGTCCGACTCGGTGGGGGTTGGTCTCCGCGCCGCACAGCAACGCCTGTTGAGAGGTGAGGATCAGATCTGGACGCTTACGGGCCGTACATATGCTTTCGCTATGCTATGGGAGGCGAGCAAGAACAAGCCGCTCGGCTTGGGCTTTGCCGCCGGTCCACGACTGGTTTTGCAACGTCCCGACAACATCCGGCGGCTTCACACGAACGTCTACGGCAACGCGCACAACGCATATTTCGAGATCTTCAGCGGCGGAGGATATATTGCGCTCCTGGGCTGGATCGCGCTCATCATATGCCTGCTATGGAGCATGTTTCGCGCCGGGCCTCTCGAAATGATCCCATTTCATGCGCTCCTGGTTGCGGTCTTGCTGGAAGGCATCGCCGAATCTGAACTGGTGTTGCCTTTCAAGCAGACATCCGCGCTGTTCTGGATCGTGGCTGCGGCGATTACGGCTGTACATCTGCGCCGTATCCGGGCGCGAAGAGGGGCGCAGCAAACCACGGACGGTTTGCCCTACCGCACAACTGCTGAGCAAAACCTGCCTCTCCATTCTGCCAAACTGCTCGGAGCAGAACAATCATTATACCCCTATGCCTAAAATCCTGGTTGTAGGCCAGACGCCGCCCCCCTATAGCGGTCAGGCGGTTATGATGGAAAAGCTTTTGGACGGCGACTATGGCGAGATCGAGCTCTGCCATGTACGCATGGCTTTCTCCGGTGAGATGGATGAGATAGGCAAGTTTCGCTTCAAAAAGCTTATTGAATTACTACGCGTAATCAAAGAGATCATCAAAGTCCGGTTTACCGAGGGAGTGGAGGTGCTATGTTACCCTCCGGCGGGGGAAAACATCGTTCCCGTCTTGCGAGATCTCGCTATTCTTACCCTGACACGCCACCTTTTTCGCAAGACGGTATTCTATTTTCATGCAGGCGGTGTGGCTGAAGTGTACGCCCGGCTCCCCTTTCTGCTGCGCCTCCTGTACCGGATTGCGTACATGAGGCCCGATGCAGCCATTCGCGTTTCCGAGTTTGCACCCGAAGACAGTAAGAAACTGAAAGCGAGAAAGGAATACGTTGTTTATAACGGCATAGAGGACCAGTACGAGCCTGTCTTGCAGGGCATCCCCAAACATGAAGCGGCTCCTGTTGCCATACTTTTTGTCGGAGTCATCTCTGAGGCAAAAGGGGTTTTAACCCTGCTTCAGGCTTGCAACCTGCTGGTTCAGGAAGGAAAGTCCTTTTGCGTTCACATTGTGGGAAAGTTTGAATCAAAGAAGTTTGAACGCGCCGTCAGAGCGTTCGTGGCGCAGCACGACCTGGATAAATATGTAGCGTTTCCGGGTGTGCTGACTGGCTGCGACAAATACAACGCTTATGCCGCAGCCGACATTTTTTGCCTTCCATCCCAGTTCGAGACCTTCGGACTGGTAATCGTGGAGGCATTGAGTTTTTCCTTACCCGTCGTGGCTACACAGGTAGGAGGTGTGCCTGCGGTTGTGGAAGACGGCGTGTGTGGTTTTTTGACGCCGCCGAACGACGCGGCGATTCTGGCTGACCGGCTGCGTCTGCTCATGGATGACGCAGCGCTCCGAAACCAGATAGGGCAGCGCGGCCGCCGGCGCTATCTGGAGAAATTTACGATCTGCACGTTTTATGAAAACATGAAACATGTTTTCCATGAGATCATCGCTGCATAACCTGTTTTTCTGTCCAGTCTATTTACACAAATATTGCCCGGGATATTCGAGGTCGAAACATGAAAAGCTTAAAGCATCCATTATTCGCATTATCGTTGTTGTTCATCGTCTTGTCTACTGCGCACTGTGATTCCGTAAAAGAGGAAGATTCGGATTTTCTGGTTGAGACCGGGAAGTTTCAGGCAAGCATTGAGGGGTCGGTGCAACAGTTTTTACAGGGAGATGCCTACTATGACACCGGAAAAGATCCCGTTTCCGGCGCAGCCGTACTGCGCGTCCTGCTGGTTGACAGGACGGACCAGACCGGCAATCTGATCTTGCTGAAGGGTGATACCGGGTCACTGCCGGAGCCGGGGTATCATCGACTGGATGCCGCAAACCGGTTTACAGCCTGCTATGTGGACCAACAAGGAGATCAACTGTATGAGGCCCTTTCCGGATCGCTGAGCGTCTTGGAGCAAAAGGGTGTTTTTTCAGCCTATATCCAGTTTGGAAGCCGGGTCTATGAATCAGACAAGGCCGTAGCCGTCTGGGGAGCGCTCTCGGCGAAGCGCGTCGATGACGTTGAGAAGATTGCGCCGTTCAACTGGCAGCCGACGCGATAAGCAGGGCGAAGAAGAGCTATTGAATCCTGTCTGAAGGTATCTTTTCTTGAGAGACAGCAACGGGGCCAGGTTGCGAAGCGGCGTAAGACAATACTATGGCGCGGTTGGCGAAGACCATATAGCCCTGTCCCGGATGCATCATTCCGATCTGGTCGATTTCGTACTTCGGGTAGTAAAGCGACCCCCTCGCGTCTTTGACGAGCACCAGGCTTTCCGTGATCGATGCCAGCGCTTCGCCCACCGGCAGCGGCTTACTGTAGGGATATGAAATCCAGTTCCAGCCTGGATGAAGCGCAACGGTTTGGCCGTCAGGAGAAATCTTTCTGCCCTGCACCACCAGCGTATCTGCGGCATTTGCGTAGAGCAGATAGGCCTGGCGATGATCCCACAGACCTATCGTATTAATCCCTGACGCCGGGCGGAAAACGTTACCGGATTGATCCCTGACGATTTTCACGACGGGTAGTATGTCTTTCAGCACCGCGCCGAAATCTGCGGCACCGGGTTGGAGGGCGCCCGCGATGAAATTCCATCCCTGACGAATGGCAATCCGTTCGGTTGAAATCGTGGAGGTTTCCGGTTTCTGAAAGGTTGATCCCAGATCCTGCCCGGTTCGGCGCTGCCATTCGGCAAGCGTGACAAACTCATTGCCTGTCCACCAGAAGGCATCGGGCCGCTCGGACGTATACCAGCGATTATCCGAACCCTGATAGGTGCTTGTAAATCGCTGCCATGCCTGTGCTCCGAATGTCGTTCCGATCAGAAACCTGCCTTCTCCGTTATAACCTCCCTGGAGCGCGCCCCTTACCTCACCGATGGCGCATCCCCTGATGGTCCAGTTCCGTGCATACACCCGGAAGCGTCCGGAAGTCTCGAAATCGGCAATTTCGCGACCCTCATTCATACCGCTGATGAGGAAATTGCCGTTGCCGTTGTCCGAGAGAACGGAAGTCTCGAACGTCACCTGTTCCGAGTTGGCCGTCACGACTCCGTACCGCATATTCGAGACCAGAAGGGCATCCCGCACTACGATGGGACCCTGATTGGCTTCCAGAAACAGTCCGTCGAGGAGATTGTCCCTGAGTTCGACATCCTCAAGCAGAACGTTCCGGTGGTCGGTGTCCAGCCACAGCCCACGGCTGTAATTGCCCACCGCCCGGTGATGGCGAAGCGTCATGCCATGCACGGAAAAACTTTTGTTGCCCGGACTCCAATCCGTGTAACCACCCTGATAGCCGCGCCAGTTGTTGTAAGAGGTCTCTGTATTTTCAGCGACCAGGTTTTTGCACTGCCAGATGGACCACCCATCCGAGCCGTTGTGGTTTCCTGTGAACCGGTTCAGCGTGACATTGCTGGACTTTTCGATCCGAAGACCGGCGAAATTGTTGTAGGAAGCCGATATATCTTCCAACAGGGCATTGTTCGACGCAGAAACGACCAGCGCACCGCTGCCCTCTCGCCAGGGAGTGGCAATATGCTGAACGGCAAAACCTCGCAGGGTCAGGTTGTTCTCCCACATGGAAAACCATCCCCTGTCGCGCACCGATACCTCAACCAGCGCCTCCTGAAGCGTCACCCCCGCCGGCGGATACAGATAAATCTTCGCGGACTGCTCGTCGATCCGGAACGTGCCCGGTCGCATCTCGGCAGCCAGAAGCACCTGCGTTGCAGGCGATCCGTCAACGAAAACCATCTCCCGGCGCAGCACGATGTCTTCCCTGATGTGATCCGGATAGGGATTTGCAACCGTTCCCCATGTGTACGTCCATGAATGACTGTAAACTCCCGATCCGGACGGCTGCCAGTGGTCGTAAACATCAGCCCCCGAAATGATCGTTTGGTCGGAGCCGGCGCCCTCCACAACGACCCGCGCATCGGTTCCCCCGCCGTTGTAATTGGAATAGGCAAAGGAAACAGCCTCGCGGTAGATGCCGGGCGCAATCAAAACCCTGGTCGAAAGCCCCTTGTTCTTGTTCACCTGCGCGCGATTCACCGCCTCCTGAATCGAGCGCAACGGCTGATTCGCTGTACCCGGATTCTGATCGGAAGCGCCTGCATCGAGACGTACATACAGGGTTCTGTCCATTTCCTGCCCGAATGCGCCGGCAGAGACAAGGCAAAAAAGTGCGGTTAAGAGAAAACAGGCTCTGGCTTGCATACGGAAGGGGATGCGTGGGTCGAAGAAAGCGCAACGTACAAAACGCCAACGGCATCCTTGATCAGAAAGCGTGCCAAAGGTTTTACACCGATCCTTCCGAATTTGCGCCCCTGCCGGCCTGACGGCGGCATCAAAGGCTGGAGACTTTCATCCCTCGGTATGTCTGCGTATCCTGTACCCGCAACCGGAATCAAAGCAAAAAAGCATAATGCGGCAAAGAAAACGACTTCACCTTCTCAGCACGATGTTCTTCGGACTTCTTCTTTCCGGCTGCGGCGCGCCCGAAGGCGAACCCGCAATCATCATACCAGACCCGATTGTGCGCGACCTTCAGGCCATCAAGGCCCGCGACACGCTCGTCGTTCTGACCCAGTTCAACTCGACGAGCTACTTCCTTTACCGGGGAGAGCCGATGGGGTATGAATACGATTTTCTCCAGGCATTTGCGCAGGAACATGACCTCTATTTCAAGACCATCGTAGTGCGCAACCGGGACAGTCTGCTGGTGCTGCTCAACGAAGGCGTCGGCGACGTGATTGCCGCCCGATGGACCTTGCGGCCCGAAGATTCCACCCGCATCGGCTACACTGAGCCGCTCTACCGAACCCGGCCTGTCGTAGTGCAGCGGGAAGATCCACTTGAAGGCGCCAATTTGCCCCCGGAAGTTGTCCCCTACGTTGACAGCGCCGCCGCCGCGCCGCCTTACGGAAAAACTGCGAGGAACGACACAGGCAAGCTGCCGGAGAACCCATCCGGCGGGTCAAGGGGCGCCGGGCAAACGGCGGCGGTAAAGAGCGAATCCCTTCAGGTACAGGCGCGTCTGGTCACGCATCCGAGCCAGCTCACCGGCAAGCAGGTTCACGTGCTTGAGGACACACGCTTCGAGGACCGCCTTGTGCAGCTCTCCGACGCACTCACCGGCGAAATCTATGTTGTAGAAGTGGACTCCGGCACTGCAGAGATGCTCATGCAAGACGTTGCCGAGGAGCGCATCGATTTCACCATCGGGCACGAGAACGTAGCGCACCTTCAGGAATCTTATTACAGCAACCTCGTCGTGCTGCCCACCGTTGACCGGCCCTACGAGGTCATCTGGGCGGTGCGCAAGAACGCACCGGAACTCCGGGAAGCGCTCGACGCCTGGATCGAGGACCATGCGGGACTGGAGAACCAGCTTTACGAGCGCTACTTCATTGATCGGAGCGGCTACCGCGAGCGTGTCGCTGACGATTATCTCACCTCCGAGACCGGCAGACTCTCTCCCTACGACAGCCTCTTCAAGCAACACGCGCCACAGTTGGGATGGGACTGGCGCTTGCTTGCTGCGCAGGCTTATCAGGAGTCCCGTTTCGATTCAGAGGCGCGGTCGTGGGCGGGCGCGGCAGGCGTGCTTCAACTCATGCCCGCTACGGCGCGGGCCTTCGGCGTGACGGACGCCTACGACCCTGCCCAAAATGTCAGCGGGGCAGCCCGTTTTCTTGAATGGCTTGACGGTTACTGGAAGGAAAAAATTGCCGACGAACAGGAGCGGCTCAAGTTCATACTCGCCTCCTACAACGCCGGGCCGGGACACGTGGAAGATGCCCGCCGCCTAGCCGAGAAGCAGGGCGACGATGCGACAGTCTGGGAAGACGTAGCCTACTGGCTGCTCCGCAAGTCCGAGCAGGCGGTCTACAGCGATCCGGTCGTGCGGTATGGTTTCTGCCGGGGCCTGGAACCCATCACCTACGTCGCGCGCATTCTGCACCGTTTCGATCACTACCGGCAGTTCGTCGAGCCGACGCAAGACAATCATCAATGATTGCATATGCCAGCTCCTCCATGGCTATTTCAAGAAGTCAGGAATGGCTTTGTCAGACCGACCAGACGCCGTTCTCCTTCGCAACGCGATACAGCAGATCTGAAAATGCCTGCACAGCATACGCATAACTCCCAGCCACGGCAGCCGATGCCCGCAGACCTGCTTCCTGTCGAAGCAAGGCATCCTGCTTCCAGCATAGAATGCGTTCTGCCAGAACCTTTCCGGTGACGCCAGAGAGAACCTCCCCACACGCATTTTCTTCGATGAGCAGGGCGGCCTCACTCTCCGGAGGACCAAGAAAAAAACACGGGCGACCCGCTGCCAGCACGCCGTACACCTTGCTGGGGACCACCAGTCCCTCTGTTCCCTCCTGCATACTGACCAGGTGCAGGTCGGCGGCGGCCAGGCTTTCGGCAAGGTTCTCTCTGGGTTGAAAAGGCAGAAAGCGAACATTATCGAGGCCGCGCGTCGCTGCCTGCTGCGTGAGCCATTCCAGCCGGGGTCCGCCCCCTATAAAAAGGAAAAGCACCTCCGGGGCTTCGGTGCGCAGCTGTTCCGCAGCATCGATGATCGTTTCAAAGGGATGGGCCAGCCCCATGTTGCCTGAGTACATGACGACAAATCGGCCTTCCAACTCGTGCAACTTCCGAAAGGAGTTGTCGTCATGATCCACCGACCTGACGGACAACGGAGGCCAGTTGGGAATAACCGTAAGCGCCGAAGGCGCAATGCCCCGCGCTGTTATCATCTTTTCCTGCATACAGCGCCCGATTGCAACGACCTGCGCGTGCTGCCTCAGCGCCCACGTGGACAGCCGGCGCAGCGCGCGCGCTATAGGGCTGCCCGGGCGGAGCACCTCAAGTTCTTCGGCCACTTCTGGGTAGAGGTCCTGCGCCCAATGCACGGCCGGGACCTTCCGGACTCGACTCAAAACCGCACCGAGCACGAGATGAAGGGGCGGATCCGTTTTGGTTACGACGACATCGTGACGCGGTAATTGCAGCAGCTTGAGGAAGAGCAGCGGATAAAGAGAAAGGTAGGACATCGCCCGGCGCCAGTGGTTCTGGGCGCTAAATGCCAGACCACGGACCCGAACGACGTGTATGCCTTTCGTGGTTGTGGCCGTTGCTGGCGATTCCGAGTCTGCGCTGGTGAGTACGGTGACTTCCCACCCGCGCTGCGCCAAACCGGAAGCCAGATCATCCAGCATCTCGCCTGTAGCTCCGGGAGCAGGTGGAAACACCCGGTTGATAAAAAGTACAGACACCGAACGGGGAGGGCCTGTTTCCAGGCCATTTGATTGTTGATGCATACCGTTGTTCAGAGGAGCAATGACGACCCTGCCAGCCGAGCCGATGGTTGGTCCGGAAAATAACGGGGAAATGCATATCTGAGGTGTTCAATTGACGAATTGACGCGCATCGAATCCCGAAAACAATCCCGACTCCGGCGCCTACCGGCCTAAAAGCCAATAGAGGGCATTTTGACAATTTTGAAGGCTTTTCAGGCACATTTGCAGAAAATCGGCTTGTTTTGTGCAGGTTCTCTGCCAGAAACTGCGCCACTAAATAGAAAAATACAAATGAAGATACTACGAGCAGAGTAGGGTTTCTCCTTTCAGTGAACGCCGGGGCGGGTTCGACAAAGAACAAGCCGGCGCACCTGTCTTTTCGGTGTTGCACCCAGAATGCACCAGCAGCCCTGGCTAGAGGCTCATACAGGAAGGCCAGCGTCTGGGGATCTGCTTCAAGCTCTCTCTGTGTTGAAGACCCTGCTGCGAGAAAGCAAAGGTTTTGAAAACCCTTTCCTGAAGAGGATCTGACCGGCTTCATCTTTTTTCAAGAAGGATGGATCTTTAACGTTAGTGCATTTATGTTCTCAGTACAACAGCCGATAATGGAGACATCTGTATGCACCTATCCTGACGAGGTTATGCAAGCGCGGCCTTTTCATTATTCTGCTATCGGCTCATGCCGCCTGCCCCGCGCAGCCGGCCTTCTTTTAAGTATTCTGGCAGCACTGGCGGCGGCGCCCGTGATAGCCCAGCCTACTGTTTACCCCAACTTGCAGGAAGTGAAAGCGCCCGCAGCCAACCCGCCGCTGCCGTTCGACGATGGTTCTTTCGCCCCCCCCGTGGGCGCCGTGGAGCCATCCGGAGAAGCTCCAGCTATTGCAGAATGGACCCGGATGGGAGAGCCCGGCAACATCCTGGCGCTCACCGGCCATCAATTCTCCCGGAATTCAGGCCCCCTTTTCGGCACGGACACGGACTTCATGGTGTACGGGGGCAACACAAACGGCAAGCTTCTGCCTGCCGGTATCCGGCACCTCGACTCCCTGAAAAGCGCCATTGAACTGCCGGAAGGGCTGCCGGAGGAGACTATGTACATCGTCTGGCCGCAGAACGAGGCCGGGGCCGGATACCCGGCGGCGGTAAACCAGACAGAAGCCTGGTGGGTGGGGCCGGATCGAGCCGCCGCAGGCGACACCGTAAGCGTGTACGGCCGCAACCTGACACGGCAGGGATCAACACACACTGGCCGGTTCGACAGCTGGGTATACATCCAGGGGGCCGGATGGGCCACCGTAGTTGAAGCCAATCCTTATCGCGTGCAGTTCATCGTACCTCCCGGCCTGGGCGAGCGCGAGGTCTGGGTACATAACGGCAAAGGGGGAAAATATGGATGGAGCGCCCCCTTGAAGCTTACCGTACGTGCCCCCATCGTCTGGAGCGGCCCTACGTTCAATGTGAAGGATTATGGTGCGGTGGGCGACGGGGTCACGGATGACTACGCAGCAATCACAGCCGCGCGCGACGCAGCTAAACGAGTTCCTTATTCAACGCTGTATTTCCCGGCAGGCACGTACCTGACATCTCAGTCTTTCTGGTCAGCCTCCCAGATACGGTGGTTGGGTGAAGGAAAGAACAATTCCACCATTAGATGCGCACCTAGTTTTGAAGGGTCGTTTCTCATAGAAAACGGAGTAACGGTAAGGGATGTGGCTCTTGAACGTCTCACCTTCGATGCGGGGAGTAATATATCCCTTAGTAGACTTGTACAAATCCGGGCCGCAGACGGTCTTTTGTTCAAGAACCTTCGTCTCATCTCGCACGGTTCCTCGACACTTGACTTTCACAATAGCAGGCACATCCATTTACAAGACAGCGAAATCGTGGGCAAAGGTACGTTTATGGGAAGTGCTTCTCAAGTATTCATTGACGGCTGTGCCTTCTATGGGACTAATGATGCTAACGTGTTGCTTTATAGTTGGGGGGGGAAAGACATTTGCCTCACGAACTCTTCAGCGCAGGATTTAGATAATTCTGACCCAAATTCGGGTGCAGGATGGTCGAAAGGCCGCTTCTTCACAGGCGCTGGTAATTGGGGCGCGATGCGCAACCTCTTCATCGCGGGCAATACTACAACAGACCTTACTCCCAGACCATCCGTCGATGTAGACCAGAATTCAGGAGAGCAGTTCATGTGGGAGGGTTTTCCCCACATCTGGACAGGCACTCCTACCGCTATTAATTCCACCTCAGTAACACTCCCTGGCTTTTCGGGGACGACTACTGACATTGCAATAGCAGTTGTGTCCGGTAAGGGGCTTGGCCAAGTACGCTACATTGACTCAATAAAGGGTAATCTCGTCATTCTTAAAGAGCCATGGCGTATTAGGCCCGACGTAGAAAGCGTCCTAGCTATAGTGACACCTCTGGCTCAAATTGTTCTTTTCGATAACAGAATTGACGGTAAGCCTCGAAGCTATGAATCCTCTACACATATCGCGTCAGCGGGGATACAGCCTTGGGAGGGCGCTTTCGACTTCGTTGCCGAAAAGAACGTAATAACCGATGTACGGGAGGCATTCCGCATTGAAGGGTTCAGCAACTTAAATGAGGATGAAATCAAACCTGTTTTTTTTAACCTGTATGCCAACAATACGATTCGGAATGTGCGCGTTGCCTTCCAATTGTCGGGCAGGAATCCTAAACGCGGTATCAATATGCTGGGCAATGTTATGCGCAACAACAGCGTAACTAATGCTCTATCCGCCCTCCTACACGTAAAGACCCGTACAGGCAGTACAAATCCTGAGCCATGGGTGACTGCGAATGTCCTTGATCACACAACCACAACAGCAGTAGCTCAACCAGTAGTTTTCGAAGGTCCAGAACAATCCATAGCGAATACCGTATTTAACGAAAATGACTTCGGTATATCGACCACGTCGGGAACACTCGGCTTCAGCCTTCGAGAACTAACAGTTTCCGACTCAGTCGCTACGGTGGAGATTCCTATCTCACTGCTTTATACAGATCAGAATAAGGATCTCGGCGGCTTCCGACTCGACCTAAAGATCTCATCTGTGCCAGGAATTTCTTTCCAGCGTATCGAAGCAGGAGAAGCTCTTACAAATAGGGACTGGAGGGTCTCCTACCAGAAGACAGGAGCGGGCTATCGCATTCTTGCTAGTAATGACGGCAACGGCGACCTTTCCTCCGGAACTTATGATGAGCTAATGCGCCTGGTCGTTAGGATTGACCGTGTCGAAAGCGACGTTATTGCGCAGTTCGGCCTGTCGGGCGTAAGAGAGGCTCCCTGCTGCCATGAAGATGCTCTCTTGTCTTCAGGACTCGGTTTTCTAGATCTAAGAATTTTGGGAAGTAATATTGAGGTGGAGGAAACACAGATCCTAGAACTTGAGCAAGGATGGAATCTAGTCTCTCTGCAGGTGGAGCCTCGTAATACTAATTTGGACACGCTGCTAGCAACTGTGCTATCCTCGACCGTACTTGTAAAAAACAACGACGGACAAGTCTTCAGTCCAGATTTCGGGATTCGTGATCTAAGCACCTGGAAGACTTCGGAGGGTTACCAGATTTACGTGAGCCAACCGAACACATTGAGCGTTGAGGGCCGATTAATCCGTCCTGAGATTAATTCAATACCCCTGAAGAAAGGCTCGAACCTAGTCCCATACTATCGAAATGCTCCTATGGATGTATCTGACGCCTTGGTCTCCATCGCCCCTAACCTGGTGCTGGTAATGGATCAGGCTGGCAGCATCTACTATCCAATCAATGGCGTAAAGGCGCTGTCGATTCTGAAACCAGGTCAAAGCTATAAAATATATGTTGCGCAGTCGGATACACTCGTATATCCACCGAATGATGCCACTCAGAGTATGAAATGACAGCATAATCGCAATTATACCGCAGTCCTCCATATGCACTTTCAAGTGTGGCTGTCTACCACCTTGGCAACTGCATCATATCTGAGTTCGAAAAGCTTCGCTCGTGCCTGAGCGATGTAAGCAGCTCGTATCTGACTCGCAATCAGTCCGCGACGCCCCTCCAGAAATCCGAGACGCACGACGTAATGGTACAGGAACCATAATGTGGGCTCGAAAGGCATACGGACAGCCATAATCTTAAGAAACCGCCGTCTCTCCTGCGCATTACCGAAAAGATTCGGTTTCACAGTCGTCCTCCCGTAGCTGCCTTCCGTCAGCAACTGATATCTTACAGCTGCCTCCCAAGTCGAATAGTGATTATGCCGGCGAATGTATGCCTCCAGACCTTTAAAATCCTCATGAATGAGAGGCGTTTCCAACCGACCGACCGTTCCGTTTACCACCAATCGCTCGTGTACCTCCATGTCCTGCGCTAGGGGCGGATCCTCGAGAATCTGCTCGAAACGAGCGCACCCAGAGCGAAACAGCAGAACAGCCTTATGCGAGAACCCACCAAATCGGAATCTCTTACCGAGGAAGTGAAAACCTTTCGTGATCAGGTACGCGTCCCTTGCACGCATTGAGTCGATCTCGTTGCCTATCTCCTCCCAGAGCGTGTCAGGAACTACTTCATCCGCATCTAGCAACAAAACCCACGCAGTGTCTATCTTCAGGTTGTCTAGCGCCCACTGCCGCTTTTTGGGATACCCACCGGAATAGGAAAACTGCACTACTTCGGCGCCAGCGGAAGCAGCGAGTTCTGCTGTTCGATCAGTGCTGAACGAATCCAGCAGGACGACGCGGTCGGCAGGCTTTAGCGCAGCCAGGCAACGCAAGATATTTGCCTCCTCATTCCTGGCTGCAATAAGCACTGTGATCGGAAGCTTGTCCGGCACTCTTGCCACATTATCGTCCACAACGGCACAGGTAGAACTACTCAGTTTCTTGGTCCGCACTCGCTCGCTCACGGTTTTTTACCACCCTCGCCGGATTTCCTACCACTACTGCCCACGCTGGTACGTCTTTCACTGCGACGGCGCGGGCACCAACAACAGCACCCTCCCCCACGGTTACCCCCGGCGCTACAAAAACGTCTGCAGCGATCCAAGTATCATTCCCGATCCGGATAGTCCCTCCGATCAGTGGATAGGTGGGATGGGTGTAATCGTGTGAAGCGGTACAGAGGAAAGAGTTCTGGCTAATAATTACCCGGTCTCCAATCTCAATTCGATAGGCACTATAGAGCCGCACGTGAGCATCAATATACACGTCATCCCCGATTTTGAGCAGCCACGGCGCCCAGATACGTGTCGACTGGTGCAGCCATGCTTGACCGATGTGCGCACCGAAGCCCCGTAACAGAAGACGTCTCCATGCTCCCATGAAGAACGGAGTTGGTCGAAAGAGCAAGTAGTAGACAATCGACCAAAGTACCCGTCCCAGCTTGTTAGCCAGCGAGTGTGGATTGCGAAACAACGCAGGATCCGTTTCTACCATGCACTGACCCCATCTACAGATTAAAACATATTATCTAGTTCTTTCAGCTGGCTTGGCGCCACGCTCTCTTTCAGCAACGGTCGGCTGGCCGTAAACTTCAGTCGATAGCGCGAATATAAAACGATAGAAGGGAGCCAGGGCGGATACTGACAGATCGCAATCCTCGCGCTCGTGGTGTATCCCCAGTAACCTCCCTAGAAGCGTCGCGTGCGACAGGTCCGACTCACGATCTCGCAATTTGTCCTGAATCTTTATCATAGTACCCCTTAGATTAGAATGCATCTGGCGCCGATGATGCCAGAAGCTTTCGGAGTTCATCTGCACCCCAAATGTATCAGGAAAAAATCCGAGAGTAATCGTATAATTCTGGAACACGTATTCGACACGGGCCGTTCGCGGTATGAAACCCTGACGCAGAAGAAACGAGCAGGTATAGTGCTCACCCACGGCCCGGCCTTCGATCAGGGCAGTCTCGCCGGCGGCATTGAGACCGTGCCGCACCTCATCAACTAGCCATTCGCCCCGGCTAAACATACAAGCCAGATCTAGAAAGTGTAGTCCATAGTCCATCAGAAGCGTACGAGCCTTTCGTTCCCGCCGTAACCATTCAGCACTTTCGTTTCCGACGGGGGGGCTTTGGAACAGGACACGCACATGCAAAAGCTGCCCTGGATTGAAGGACCGAAGATGCCGCCTCATGCGCTTGACATTTTCTTTTTGCCTGTAGTTATGACAAACCCAAACAGGGTCTGCTCGCGCGCCTTCGAATTCTGTCCACCGCCGAAGTTCCGCTTCTGAATAGCATAGTGGCTTCTCGATGAGGACAGGCCCTTGCCGTCCCTCAAGTAACACAACTGCATCAGTGTGGACCGGACCTGGGGTAGCCACGATGTAGCAAGCTGGTGAGGGCAGATCCGCACCTGCAATGGCCTCAACCACCTGCCCGTTCTCTTCCCCAGCTTTTAAGTCGTAGGCATAGCGTGTCCCTTCGAAGCCAAGACGCCGCAGGGCAGGTAGGTGCC
>CBDUBU010000040.1:0-19392 GCA_965365465.1 uncultured Rhodothermaceae bacterium | reverse complement strand
AATTTTAAGGCGAACATCTGCGCGACGAATCCGCCGAAGCTCGCGCCGAGAACGTGCGCCTTTTCGATTTTCAGCTCATTTAAAATCCGCGCGACATCTGCGACGAAAGTTTCCATCGAAAGATTCTGCAAATCCGCGTCGAGCGCTTTTGATTTGCCGATGCCGCGCGGATCGAACGTCACGACTCGAAAATCTCTCGATAAATCATCCGTCTGGCAAAACCAAATCCACGCGCCCGACGCGAAAGCCATGCGAAGACCGATAAGCATTGAGGACGTAGCCGTCGTAATACCGGGTCGAAATCATTTCAAAACCAACATACGGATCGCCCACCAGGAATACCGAACGGTCAAACTCCGTGCGCCCGTTCCGGTACACGGTTGCGCGTATCCGGCTCAGATCAGAGGGGATGTGGCGCACTTCTCCCAGAAAACGGCCGCCTTCGTAAATCTCGATGCGATCCACAAAGATCTCGATCTCCGCCTTACGCGCATCAGCCCGGCGCACACGGTGGTAGTACTCGGTGCGTACGTCCAGTCTGGCATCGCGGTGGCGGCGACCCCATCCCACATTCACAAACAAAACCTGCCGGTAGCGATACCGTGGCGCCCACCCCAGGCGATACCGATGCTCCCAGGGCCAGTCAAAATGAATACGCACGCGAGGGCGCACCACGGGGCCATGACGGTAGACCGGAGCGCGGTAGCGGGCATCCCGATCATTTCTCTGGCGGTCGTATCCGTTGCGCGAGCGACTATCCACACGCGAGCGATCCGCCTGCACCTGCCGCCGGTCGTCGTTGCGCGGAGACCGTTCCTGCACGGTGTTCCGCGAACTGCTGCGAGCCGAGCGCCCCTCCGTCTCCGGGCGGCGGTTGGGACTGTTCATTCCAGCGCGGCTTTCCACCCGGCCGGCGGGCGTTCTCCCCGTAACGGTTCCTTCGGTTCGGTCTGTCCGCGCGGGTTGATCGCGGCTAACATCCCGGCTCCGCGAAGACGTTGACCCAGATGTGCGGGAGCGGGTTTGATCCGAAGAGGACGAGCGCGAAGAACGGGCAGCGGCAGAAGCCTTCGGCGGATCGGTGCGAGCGGAACGTGATTTCACGTCGTCCTTCTTTGACGAAGGCTCTGCCGCTCGCCCGGAATCCGAAGAGGAAGTCCGGCCTCTTGCGCCCCTTGTTTGCGCAACAACATCGTGCGTCGTTGCGGCGACCGAAAGCAGCATCAGGAGGAAAAGGGAGGCTCTCAGAATCGTGCGTGCCGTGGCTTTCATAGGATGCGGGTCGATGGGCAAATGGTTCGTGGTTCCACACTTCTCCCGGCCCTCTCTCTTTACTCCCAAGTAACAATCGTGCCAGAATCGCTGTCCCCTCATACCGCTTTCCTTTGCAGGGACTTTTTGTCGAGCGCCCCTGAAATGCCCTTTCCATCGCACGCAGGTCGTCCAGGTTTTGAGACATCGCGCGTGCGCCCGGCGCTGCCTTCCGGAACAGCACGTGCGACCCGGCCCGGTTTGTAACCGTGGGTCTATTCGCACGTACCAATGTATTATATCGTATCTTGCACATTTGTTGCTGCGCCGGTGGTTTCATCTTTTCACCACAGAGATTATGCGTTTTTTCTCCAACCTGATTTCCAGCACGCTCGGGACCCTGCTGGCGTTCGGAATCGTCTTTTTCTTCGTTTTTCTGTTTGTCCTGGCGCTGGCCGCCACCTCCGAGCAAGCGCCCTCCGTCCGTTCCGGCTCGGTGCTGGTGATTCCTTTTTCCGGAGATGTGCCTGAACTCGTCTCGGACGATCCGTTCGCACAGGTCTTCTCCGACGGGCCGCGCTTCGACCTGCGCGATGTCAAAATGGCGCTTCGGAAGGCTGCCGCTGACGAGCGGATCGAGGGGGTCTGGCTCCAGATGCGCGGCCTCGGCGCTTCCTGGGCAACGCTCGAAGAGATTCGCGCTGCACTGCTCGAATTCAAGGAAAGTGGCAAACCCCTGATTGCTTCCAGTGATGACTATTACATGGACGAGACCGGCTACTTCCTGGCCAGCGCCGCCGACAGCGTTTTTGCTGCTCCACAGGCCCTGTTCGAGTTCAACGGCTTTTATCTCAACGCCGAGTTCTACAAAAAACTGCTCGATAAGCTCGATATAGATCCACAAATCGTTCGTGCAGGTAAATTCAAGGGCGCCGTAGAGCCATTCTTGCGGGAAGATCTTTCGCCCGAGAACAGGGAGCAATTGACGATGCTGCTCGATTCATGGAATGACGTGTTTCTGAACGCCGTGTCCGAGAGCCGCAAGATGCCCGTCGAAAAACTGCATGAAATTGCCGAAGCGTCAGCGATCTTTTCGGCGGAAGACGGCCTGAAAGCCGGGTTACTCGACCGGCTGTTGTACAAGGATGAGATAGCAGACCTCTTCAAGCGGCGTCTGGGCAAGGATGTCGAGGAAGATCTGGAGCAGGTTAACATCAGCGCTTACAAGCGCGTCCCTGCCTCTGAGGCAGGTCTGGACATCGGGGGCGACGATGACATTGCCGTGGTCTATGCCGTAGGAGCCATCACCAGCGGCGACAGCGGGCTGGATCCGAACCCGCTTTTCGGGGGCGAGGCTCTTGGAGCTGAAACGTTTGCCGAAGCAATGCGCGACGCACAGGAAAGTGACAAGGTGAAAGCCATCGTCGTTCGCATCAACAGTCCGGGCGGCTCGGCTCCGGCGGCGGATGCCATGTGGCGAGCCATGTCCCTTGCTGCCGCAGCAAAGCCGGTCATTGTTTCGATGGGCGATGTAGCGGCATCGGGAGGCTACTGGATGGCTACGGCCGCCGATACCATCGTGGCAGATCCGCTCACTATCACCGGCTCCATCGGGGTTTTCGCGCTGATGTTCGATGCCGGCGGCCTCTTCGAGAACAAGTTAGGGGTCACGTTTGACGCAGTGCGCACCAGTCCCTATGCAGATATGTTCTCCGGCGTGCGCCCCCTGTCTCCTCAGGAACAGGCCCTCCTGGAACGTTCGACGCAGGAAACGTACAGGGCCTTTCTGGAACGGGTTGCGGAAGGCGTCGGCCTCGACGTAATTCAGGCGGACTCCGTAGGCCAGGGGCGCATATGGTCCGGCCTTCAGGCAAAAGAGATCGGCCTCGTGCATGAACTCGGCGGCCTGGAACGGGCTATCGAGATCGCAGCCGAAAAGGCAGGATTGGAGGAAGGCGCTTACGGCACGCGCATTCTGCCACGCCCAAAAACGATGGTCGAGCGTATTACCGAGAACCTGAACACACGGGCGGCGAATGCCATCATTCGCATCCGGACTTCTCCCACAGAACGCCGGATGCTGGAACAGGCCGGCGCCTTGCGCCGTGCCCTCGACATGCAACGCACGGTTCAAGCCTGGATGCCGCTGCGCCTGGAGATTCGTTAGTCCTGCGCTAGCGCAGGACACACGTTTTTTTCAGCCCTGCGGCGGGGTTTTATTCAGGTATTGATCAAAATCTCTCCTGCCATCTCCTTCGGAATCTCCTCTCCCAGAATAGAAAGGATGGTCGGTGCGATGTCGCCCAGTTTACCGTCCTTGATGGCGCCGGTGAAACCGTTCCTGATAATCAGGTGCGGTACGGGAACGGTGGTGTGTGCAGTATTCGGGCTGCCGTCCGGATTCCGCATCTTGTCGGAGTTGCCGTGATCGGCAATAATCTCCACCGAGTAACCATGGGCCAGCGCTGACTCGACCACCATTCTCGTGCAGGCATCAACTGTTTCGATGGCCTTGACGGCAGCCTCGAACACGCCGGTATGCCCGACCATGTCCGGGTTAGCGAAGTTCAGGATGACGAGGTTGTACTTCTCCTCTGCCAGCGCGGCAGCGACACGCTCAGCCAGTTCGGGAGCACTCATCTCAGGCTGCAAATCATACGTGGCTACCTTTGGAGAAGGCACCAGAATGCGGTCCTCACCTTCATACGGCTCTTCACGCCCTCCGCTGAAAAAGAACGTAACGTGAGGATACTTTTCTGTTTCCGCCGCCCGCAACTGGGTTCCGCCGAGCGCTGAGATGGTCTCGCCAAGCGTGTTTGTCAGGTTGAGCTTGTCAAACGCGATAGGGAAATCAAACGCTTCGTGGTAAGGCGTAAACGTGACGAAATGTAGATCGAGTTGCTTTTCCCGGCGGAAGCCATCAAAATCCGGCTCCATGAACGCACGGGTAAGCTGGCGGGCGCGGTCGGCGCGGAAATTGAAAAAGACGACGGCATCCCCATCTTCAACGCGGGTTCCGTGCTCCCCGAAACCATCCTCCATCTCGTACCGAATGAGACATGGCTTGACGAATTCGTCGGTGACACCTGCCGCATAGCTGGCTTCGAGCGCCGTCGCCGGATCGTAGTACACGTCGCCATCTCCGTTGACCAGCAGGTCGTAAGCGAGACGGGTCCGCTCCCAGCGCCGGTCCCGATCCATTGCAAAATAACGTCCTATAATCGACACGATGCGCCCGACCCCTATCTCCGCAGCCTTTGCCTGGAACTCTTGCACGTACCGCGCTCCGCCATGCGGATCCGTGTCGCGTCCGTCTGTAAAGGCATGTACGCAGACCTGGTTCGGCTGCAAGCCGTTGCGCTTCGCAAGTTCCAGCAGGGCGTACAGATGAGTGTCGGACGAATGAACCCCCCCATCGGAAAACAGGCCCAGGAGATGAAGCTTGTTTCCGCGCACCCGTGCATGTTGGGCTGCCCCAATCAAGACCCTGTTCTCGAAAAAGTCGCCGTCCTCGATAGCCTTATCGATCCGCGTGATATCCTGGTAGACCACCCGCCCGGCGCCCAGGTTCATGTGGCCGACCTCTGAATTGCCCATCTGCCCCACCGGCAGCCCGACGGCCCGGCCCGATGCTTCCAGTTTAGCGTGCGGGTACTTCGCAAAAAGAGAATCCAGAAATGGCTTCTCTGCGTGGTCGATGGCGCTCACCGACGGGTCTGCCGCGATGCCGTACCCATCCAGGATGATCAGAATATGACGCTTTTTACGATCCATTGGTGCAATTCAAGTCAGGTGTTGACAGATCCAGGTTAGACTGCGGCATGGTACGCACGTCCTGCCCAAACAGGCGAGGCGAGAACGGTAATTCTGAATGAATAATCCTTTTCACGCATTCCCGCACTCTTATCCGACGCGGAAATCCGGTACGCGCCGCGTCGCGTTCCCGCTTTTCGTTTCAAAAACATTCATCGACTTGCAGACGGGGCATGATAGCTGTTCCATAGCGTAACGATCTGTCCGGAAAGAAGGCTCATCGAAGTAATGCCTCCCCGTCTTGCAGAAGTACCGGCCGCGCCGGGCATCGAGGCCGGTTTCCGGCACAGGCAGTTTTTGCAGGCGCTCGTAGTAGAGACAGGCCGGAGGAACCGGGCAGGCATCGCATTTAGGGCTGCGGGCCGTACAGGTATACCGCCCGTGGAGAATCAGCAGGTGGTGTCCCTCGCTCCATGCTTCCCGGTCGATCACGCGCTTGAGTTGCTGTTCAACGTGGTAGGGCGTTTTAGCGTTTTTCACAAGCCCTATCCGGTTGGCTACCCGGAAAACGTGCGTATCCACCGGAAGTGCATCGACATCAAAAGCCACCGAAGCGACGACCTGCGCCGTCTTGCGTCCCACGCCGGGAAGTTTCATAAGCTCTGCAACCGATTTCGGGATTTCTCCTCCGAAGTCGCGCACAACCTGTTCGGCCATGCCTGCCAGATGCCGGGCCTTGTTGTTCGGATAGGAAACCGACCTGATGAACGGATAGATTTCCTCCGGGGTCGCCCCAGCCATACGCTGCAACGTGGGAAAAGCCTCGAAAAGCGACGGCGTCACCTTGTTTACCCGCGCATCGGTGCATTGCGCCGACAGGATGACGGCGACGATGAGCTGGTAAGCGTCCGCATACTGCAACTCGGTTGCGGGTTCAGGAATCGTCGCGCGCAGCGCTGCAAGCGTGTGGTCGGCTCGCTGTTTTCGGTTCACGTAGAAAGGGGATGGATTTATGCATAAAAACGAATCCTGACAGAGAGACTCCTGACCAGCAATAGCTGCGCGATGCCTCCTGCCAGATGAACAAGTTACTCATTCGGCAGGAAACCTTCTCCCGCGCTTGCTATTACTGAGAGCAAAACACCTCTCGTCACCTTCAGCCGGTCAAGCTTGATGCAAACGCTCAGCGCTCATCTGCACGCTCCGGCTATCGTTGCGGGGCTGCTGGCTGGATTGGTTCTGGTTCTCTTCGTAGTCCTCTTTGACCTGGTTGCCGGGCCATATCCGGACGGCGCCCTGCCTGTTCTGTTGAAAGCGCTGGTGATTTACGCGCCGGCGGGGGTAATAACCGGAGGGTGGGTGCGCCGCGCCAATATGATGGATCCCTCCCGGCACCCCATTGCGCCTCCGGCTTTTCACGCGCTCGCGACCGGAAGCCTGCTGGCCGTGTGCCATGCCCTCGTGCTGCTCCTGACCAATGCAGGCCTTTCGCCTACCCTCGAATGGTTCGTTGTGGAAGCCTGCGCCGCTGCCATTCTCTCTACGGTAGCCGGACTTCTCGCCGGGCATCTGCGGCTGTGAACTGAAAGCCGGATGTATCGTTGGATCGAACGGCCTTTTTTTAAGAATGCATTTCGATTTTTTAAGAATGCATTTCGATCCCCGCAGCGGCATCGCCTGTGCCTTTTTTCCATGCACCTGACAAGGTCCCTTTATTTCCTGCCAGTCCTCGTGTTGTTCAGCAGTCTTGCGCTGCCTGCGCAGGCGCAGCCGGAGCCTCCCGAACTGTCCGAGCAGTCGCAGATTTCGGTCCTGACGATATTGCCCGGCGACGAGATTTATTCTCTATGGGGCCATAGCGCATTCCGAGTGTTTGACCCTGACCAGGGCATCGATCTCACCTACAACTACGGCACGTTCGATTTCAGCAATGTGGTGGTGTTTACGGCTCGCTTTGCCTACGGCCGCATGGACTATATGCTTTCGGTTGAGCCGTTTCCGCGCACCGTGCTGGTTTACCGCGACTATCTGAAACGCCCGATCATCGAACAGGTATTGCGGCTGGACAGAGAGCAGCGCACGGCGCTCTTTCGCTTTCTCCAGACCAATGCGCTCCCTGAGAACCGCACGTACCGGTACGATTTTCTGTACGACAACTGCTCCACCCGCATTCGGGACGTTCTGGAGGCAGCACTCGGCGCTCGCATCCGGTTCGCTTCCGAGCCTGATCCCGGCCTGAGCTTTCGTCAACTTATCAACCTCTACGGCCGGCAGAAGCCGTTTCTGGACCTGGGAATGAATCTGCTGCTCGGGACGCCTACCGACCGCACCGCCGCCCCATACCAGACGATGTTTCTTCCCGACTTTCTCATGGAGGCGCTGGCCCATGCTTCCGTTGAGACGGAAGAATCATTCGAGCCGCTGGTTGCTTCGACCGATACCGTATTCTGGATCGACGGCTACAAACGTGAGGAAGCGCCTCCTCCCTGGCCCGCCTTTCTGTTCTGGCTGACTTTTGCGCTTGCCACTTTCCTGACCTTACGCGCTTATCGAAAGGACGACCTCGACCGCCGGTGGCCGGATGTCGTTCTTTTCGGAGCCGCCGGACTGGGTGGACTTCTGCTGGTGGTTATGTGGTTTGCAACCGAGCATACCGTGCCGCAAAACAACTGGAACCTGTTCTGGATGTGGCCTACCCATACCGTCGCAGCGATCGCGCTGGCGCGGCGCAACCGCCCTGGCTGGTTGCGAGCCTATATGATGGCGATCGCCTTCGTTACGCTGGTTTTTTGCTTTGGATGGTTCTTCTGGCCCCAGGGCCTCCACCCCGCCGCGCTCCCGCTTGCGCTTCTGCTTGCGTTGAGGGGTGCATGGTGGGCCTACGCACTGCGCAGAAGGGCTGCTGCGTAACTGTTCAACACGTCATCCATCTTCATTTATGGCTAAAGAACTCAGGCAAGACCTCATTACCGGAGAGTGGACGGTTTACGCACCGCTCCGAAGCGAGCGCCCCAATGAGATGCGCACTTCCCATGCAGAAACCGGCGCAGCAAAGGCCTGGGAGGAAAGCTGTCCTTTCTGCCCCGGAAACGAAGACCGGATTACCCCCATTTTTCTGGAGACCTCAACCCGGAACGGCCATGCCTGGAGCACCCGCACCTTTGAGAACAGCTATCCGGCGCTAGCGCCGGATTTGAAAGGATCGCCGCGCCGCCACGGAATATACCAGATCCTACCCGGCTTCGGGCGGCACGAAGTAATCATCGACACGCCGTACCATGACAGGGATATTTCATCCATGACAACTGTTGAGGTGCAGGCTGTGCTGGAAACGTATCTCCTGCGCTACCATGACCTGCGCCGGACGTATCCGGGGCTAACGCCCGTCATCGTTCGCAACTACGGGCCAACGGGCGGCGCCTCGATACGGCACCCGCATTCCCAGATCATTGCCACGCCAACCACACCGGCGCAAGTAGAACGACGCGAGCAGGGGGCAGAGGCATACTTCGAGCAGCATGGAAGCTGCCCGTACTGCGACATGTTGCAATTCGAGGACAAAGAACGACACCGTGTGGTGCTGGAAAACGATTCTTTCCTGGGCTTTGTCCCCTTTGCGCCCGAGTTTCCGTACGAGTTATGGCTGCTGCCCCGGCGGCACCGCTCCGACTTTGGCGACCTGGATCCCGCAGAACTGACGGATCTGTCCACTATGCTTCGCGCCGCTCTCGGGAAAATCCGGCAGGCGCTCAACGATCCGAGCTACAATTATCTCATCCTTCCCCCTTCCCGTTACCGGCAGGTCTTGCCGCACCTGCACTGGTATTTCCGAATCATCCCTCGCTTCGCCAACCAGCCGGGACTAGAGGTGGGAGCGGGCGTGCGCATCTGCCCTTCCATGCCGGAAGCCAACGCGGAAATCCTGCGTGGCGCTGAAGCCTGAGCCGGGCGCTGCACACCCCGATCGTTACCCTTGAGGCGCAATCTTCCACAACTCCCCATTGTCCGTGACGATGTAAAGCAAGCCGTCGAAGCCCTGGCGCACGTCGCGGATGCGCTTGCTTCTGTCGGCGAGCAGGTGCTCTTCGCCGACCACACGGTTGCCGTCGATAACCAGCCGCACGAGCCGCATCTCTCGCAAAGCCCCAATGAACAGGCTTCCACGCCACGCCGGGAATGCATCACCGCTATAGAACTGCGCTCCTGATGGCGCGATCACCGGATCCCAGTAATAGACCGGCTGCTCGAGGCCCTCTTGCTGCCTCTCTGCACCATCGATCTCAGATCCTGAATACTCGATGCCGTACGTGATCAGAGGCCAGCCGTAGTTCTTGCCCTTCTCTACCAGATGCACCTCGTCCCCGCCTCGTGGACCGTGCTCTACAGTCCATAACCTGTTTTGCGCGTCGAAGGCAGCCGACTGGATGTTCCGGTGCCCGATCGACCAGATCTCCGGCAGCGCACCTGCCCTACCTGCAAAGGGATTGCCCGGCGCAGGCGAACCGTCGGGCTGAATCCGCAGCGTCTTGCCGAGGTGACTGTCGAGCTGCTGCGCCTGTGCTCGCATGGAGCGATCCGAGCGCTCGCCCATGGTGACATAGAGCATTCCATCCGGCCCAAAGGCGAGCCGCGAGCCGAAGTGCAGATTGTTGTCGTAGGTAGGCTGCGTCCGCAGAATCACCTGAACGTCGTCGAGGCGCGTTCCATCCTCCGAGAGCACGCCGCGGGCGACACTGGTTCCGTTCCCACCCCTGCGCGGCTCCGTAAAGCTCCAGAAGATTGTCCGGTCGGCCTCAAAGTCGGGGCTTAACGCGACATCGAGCAGCCCCCCCTGGCGACCATCGTCTACCCGTGGAACACCGGTGATCGACGGACCAACCTCGCCGGCAGCAGATACCAGACGCATCCTGCCGGGCTTCTCCGTGACTAACAGCGCGCCGCCGGGAAGCTGCTCAACCGCCCACGGGCTCTCCAGTTCGGTCGTCAGGACGACGACTTCGAAGGGAACGTTCGACTGAACCCCACACGTACGCGTCTGTCCCTGGAACGCCGGTTGGTAATCTGGCGCTTCGCGTGGGCGCGTATCCAGGGGAGCACAGTCGTCAGGCTGCGAAAGAGTCTGTTCAGAGGCAGACTGCGCCATCGCAGTTTCTGCCGACTCAGGAGAAGGCTCGCATCCTGTCAGAAGTGTGGAAACGAAAACTCCAAATACGATAAGAATTTTTTTCATGTAGCGCATATATCCGAATGGTTGCTAAAGGCAATTATCCTGTTGTTCCTGGCGATTGGCCTTACGTGCGGCGCGAAACGGTTTTATTCTGTCCGGCCTGACCTGGCAGCATTCCAGCTTGAGATCAGTTCTACCCCCGCCGCCTGCATTTCCCGGCGCGCCCTTTCGAGCGATCCGCCAGTATCGATGGCCCGCGCAGCCTCCTCGACCACGTATACCTCAAACCCGAGACGCCGCCCGTCCACAGCCGACCAGCCGACGCAGAAGTCGAGCGCCAACCCGGCAAGATACAGGGTGTCAATGCTGCGTTCTCGCAGATAACCGGCGAGCCCGGTGGGGGTTCTGCGGTCGTTTTCGAAAAAAGCCGAGTAGGAATCGATGGCTTTGCGAAAACCCTTACGCAGGATCAGTTCAGCGTGCGCCACCGACAGGGCGGAATGCAACGCAGCGCCGTGCGTTCCCTGGAGGCAATGATCCGGCCACAGAACCTGCTCGCCGTATTCCGTCCGGATGGTTTCGTAAGGCCGTTTGCCTCTATGCGAAGAGGCGAACGACAGGTGCCCACGCGGGTGCCAGTCCTGCGTCAACAGGACGTGATCGAATTGCCGGGCCAGGTCGTTAATCACCGGGACCACCTCGTCGCCGCCGGGGACTGCCAGGGCGCCGCCGGGGCAGAAGTCATGTTGCACGTCTATGACCAGTAATGCGTCCATCTCTTCGTGTCTGCCTCTGCGTTATGGCGCCTCTGCCAGGGGATCGGGATACAGGAACCGGTAGTCCAGTGTTTCTTTCAGCCGCTGATTACTGACTATTTTGTAACTGACCTCTCCGCTGCTCTCCGCAAAGACGGGAGGTTCCAGTCCCTGCTGCAAGGCTTTTGCCGCGTAAAGATCGCGCCGCATGGGATGACTGTCGGAGCAGGCGTTCAGCACGACGCCGCGCACGTTTCGCGCCAGCACTTCAGCGACGATCCGGATGCAGTCATCCCGGTGTATCAGGTTGACGGGGGCATCGCCATCCCGCAGGTCCTTTTTGCCGCTCAGAAAACGCCCCAGGCGGCGCGTGTAGCCGTACAGCCCGGAAAACCGCAGAACAGTCGTTTCACAATCCGGAAGGCCGAACAGCAAGCGTTCGGCATCGAGCAAGGCAGCAGCCGTCGGTCCTGCGGCGCTGTCTGCGTCCTCTTCGGCGACCACGCGATTCAGCGAGGGATAAACCGAAGTAGATCCCGCAAACAGGACCCATGACACGGCGCTTCGGACGAGCCGGCGACACACGGCCTCGACCTGCTCCGGGTAGCGCTCGCGCACCCCCGGCTGTCGCCGTCCGGGAGGGATATTCAGAAACAGGATATCAGACGCAAAAAAATCCTCTACCCGATCCCCGTCAACTTCGGCACCCACCCGCAACAGGTACGGCTCGATGCCAGCCTCCGAGATTTCCTGAAGTTTGTCAGGCGTCGTGGTTGATCCTTTCACATGGCAACCTGCTTCCGACAGGCAGGCCCCCAGAGGCAGACCGAGCCAACCGCAGCCGAGAATGCTTATCGTTTTCTCCTGCACAGGCATAGCTTTTATTCCTCGGCCATACCTGACGCATGTTGCGGATACACCGTCTCGAGATCCGCTTCCTTCGCGCTGACCAGTTCGGCAGCCACACGCGCCCGCACTGTCTCCATAAAAGCCGGGATGTCGCGGCGGCGCAGGCCTTCCAGCGAGATCGGTTCGCCGACCACGATGTGGATCGTCCCGCGCCGGAGGACCTTCCGCCGTTCATCCATCAGGCGGTAGGCATCCAGGATCGTTATCGGCGCAATCGGCGCCCCTGCTTCCAGCGCGAGCGCAAAGGCTCCTTTCTTGAAGGGATAAACGACGGGCGCGTAGGAGCGGTGTCCTTCTGCAAAAAGCAGGACGGAATTGCCGTTGCGAATGCGTTCTCCAGCCCGGCGCAGGCTTTCAATCGACTTGCGCGGATCGCTCCGGTCAATGAAAATGGAGGCGGAATTGCCGATGGCAAATCCGAGAAAAGGAATCTGCCGCAGTTCCTGTTTGGCGACAAAACCAAAAGGATAAGGCAGGGCCGCGCCGAGCGCCAGGATATCGAGCAGGTTCTGGTGGTTCGTAATAAAAATGTATGGACGGGTGGGGTCCAGCCCGGCCCGGTCCTCCAGTTGCACCCGAACGCCGATGCCTTTCAGAATGCTCCCACCCCACACGCGGCACCATTTTTTGAAGTTGCCTGCTGTCGGATTGAACCGGTGTGTGATGGTTTGAATGATGCTGATCGGTATCGTCACCAGCAAAGCCCAGACGCAGAACCAGACAAACAGCAGCCGGCTGCCCACCGTCACGTTGGGGCTTCCCGGCGCCAAGCGATCCAATCCTGCCGGAGCCGAAGGTGATGCGATTTCCTCTACTGTTTCAGACATTCCAATGGATAGACGCTTTTTTTACGCCGTAGTATACCGGAATACCCCGTGACAAACCAGAAGGTTCGTTCGGGGCCGTTCCGGCGAAGTCCCTGACGTTTCAAGACAGGCGCGTTCACCTTTCCCCCTTCACGCAGCAGCCGTGCGAATGAGTTGAATCAGCGTCGTTGCGTCTCGCAGACCGTGTTTGGGGCGAGGCTCCAGCAAAATCTCCAGGCTCAGCGGGCCGTTGAAACCGGATGCGTGGAGCATACGAATCTGCTGCTTCCAGTCCACGCTGCCCTCCCCGATCGGCATCGTTTGCCAGAATTCGCCCTCTAGCTTTCCGTCCTTGCAGCGAACGATCTCGATGCGCGATTCCAGCGCCCGCAGACCCGCTTCAGGATTTTCGCCGCTCTGCAAGGCATCCACCGGACTCCAGGCAGCCCGCACGGATGGGTGATCGACGGCATCGAGCAGATCGGCGAGCGCCATGCCCGTAGACCTTGCCATGCCGTGCTCGTTCACTACGGCGAGGGTTACTCCACGCTTTTCGGCCAGCTTTCCAGCGCGGCGCAGCGCCTCCGCCGCCCCATCCGGCGACGCCTCCTCCACCGATGAGAAACCCGAGACGACCACCCGCGAACACCCGATCCGGTTGCAGAATTGCAGGGTCTCGTCGAACACGGCGATTTCATTGAGCCAGGATGCCCGCTCGATCGCCGGTCCTTCAAAGCAGCCCGGCACAATAGCCACCGGAGGGATCTCACTTTCAGCAAGACGGCGCTTCAACTTCGATTCATTGACGAACGGAACGCGGTTCCCGCTGCTTCCTACCAGACGCAACTCCACGCCTTCCAGACCCCATAACAAGGTGTAATGAAGCGCACGGTCCAGGTCTGTCGTAATGGTGTCGGTAAGCCAGGCGGGAAGCATGGTTTGGGGGAACGTTTGGTGCGGACAAGAGATGAACGGTTGACAGCGAGTAGGGCAACACCGTTGCCGGAACGCTACGGTGTGATTCCGGCAGGAACATACACAGTATCCTGCACAAACGGAAAAATCGGAACCGGAGTTACTACGAGCGGGAGAAACATTTCATGCGCTTCTCCGGCTATGGCGGTGGAAGCCTGCACCGCAGCGTCGTAAATCAGGTCGAGGTCCGGTGCTTCCGGTTTCAAAGCACGATCCTGTGGGCGCCTGCGCACCGAAAGATCCGGAAACAGCACAGCGCGGCGGGCAAAGAGCGGCTTCTCCGGCGGGGGCGCGATATACAATGGAATGCCGTGAGCGTCGAGCAGGGCGCGCACTGCGGGCGCTTCTTCGTCGGAAAGGCCCACATACACGAGGGCGCGTGTCTTATCGAGCGGCCAGAGGGGTTGTTTCAGATAAGCGTGGAGTCCCAGGTTGCCTGAACGCGCTCCCGACCAGAAAGCAAACAGCATGGTCCGATCCGGCAAGGGCGCGTAGCGTGCAAAATACGCATAGTTGCGGGCCGCTTCGAGCAGAGCTGCAGCCCCGATTCCGAAATGGTCGAAATCCAGGGCGCGCAACCCGGCAAATCGTGTCGCGGCATCCAGATCAGCACAGACGATTACCAGTTCATCGCTCCAGGCCGGATTCCCGCCGGGGACGTAACCGAGCATGTTAATAGCCCCGGCCTGCGCCTGGTAGTCCGCTGCGACACGAGGCCGCAACGGGCGAGGGAGAACGTAAACGCGCCCTGTATACTGCGCAGACAGCGTTTGCACAGGCAGCCCTGTTATTTGAGCAGCCGCCTCCGGCGTTAGCCGGAACACAAGCATTCCCTGGATTGGATGCGCTGCCTGTACGGCTGTCAGGCTACCCGGAACAAAGACAGCGGAGACGCCGGCTTCGCGCAGGCGATGCAAGTGCCCGGGCGTCGCATATTCCGGCGCAAGCAGCACCCCCCGGCCTGAGGGCCAGGCTATGGCGGTGGAATCTGCGAAGAAGTCCGCTCCTACCGCCACGACTTCGTTCACAAGGACCGACCCGGAATCGCTTCGCCCATCCGGGATAAAATCCAGGCCCGGAACAAAGACCGTCGTGTCCGCTCCCATCGTAGCCAGCGCCCCGGTCAGAATATGATTAAGGGGGGTTTTATAGACCACGCGAAACTCCCCGTCGAGCGCGGGTTGAAGCCCGAATTCCGTCAGACGCGCGGCCACATACGCCGCGATCCGGGCGTAGCCCTGCGTTCCTGTGAGCCGTCCGTCCTCACCCCCGTTGAAGAAGCGAAGGTGCTGCTCCAGTTCAGGCTGAAGCCAGACCGGTTGCGCCGGCGTAGGCCGGGGCGGCGCTTCAGGAACAGTAAATGCTGCACAGCCTGCCCACGCCGGCGCCAGGAGAGTCAGGAAAAGCAGCAGTCTGTCAGTGAAGCGTTGTGTTAACACGTAGGGGCCAAGATCGGGAGGAGGCAGGGGGCAAACGAGTTGGCGCTGCCTGCTGTATCCCGGAAACCTTCGTTTTGTTTCCGGTGAAAAAGCAGCGCAGATCATTATCTTGCAGCCGGGACGGGGAACGGCCTGAAGGAAGGTCCGTCTTTTCCAACGTTGTATGCTGCTTCTCTCCTGCCCTGCCGATGCTGGTAACCGATTCAATCAAACGATTTGCCCGAAACTGGCTGTTTCTGCGCTGGATGGCTGCGGCCGGCGCAATGGGAGCGCTTGTACTTCCGGTTTCGCTGGTCTACGTATCCCTGTCTACCGGAAGGGCGATCCTGCTTTTCCTGCTCGCGACGTTTTATGTCAGTCGCAAAGTCTTTATGCGCCAGTGTACGACGCAGGCCCGGCAGCAACTGCGACTCGAATACCAGTTTGTGCGTCAGGACATGGATCGGGAGCGCCTATGCCAATGCGTGCAACAACGCGGGCATCTCTGGTCGGCCAGCCTGACCCTCCAGGCGCTCCGGGACGTTCAAAACCAGCCAGTTCCGCTTTTGCTCGGTGATGCAGAAAAGACGCGCCGCGTGGAATCGCATTTACGCCGGGCATTCAGGAGTATGCTGCCCTCGCCGCTGAACACAGATCTGCTGCTTGCACTGGCGATCGTGGGAGCCGCCTTTTTTCGTTCAGGTGCTTACGAAGGGTTCGCCGGTCTTCTCCTGCTCATTCCGGCTTCGGGTATTGCGCTTACTGAACTGCTGCAAGCTGTACTCCAGCTTCGAATGCAGCGCAGCTATAACCGCCTGCTGGAATCTCTTGCCGAATGGACGCTGAACCACCGTTACGACGCGCCCTGCAACAGCGGCGCCCGACGTTACAATCACCGGCTGCTCTACCGGTCGCAGCCCTGGTTCTCCGGGGAAGCGGCGGAGGCGTCGCCCGTGGATTGAGGCAGAAGGCTCTGCAAGCCATCTATCCCTGCCGCCAGGGCGATACGCGCTTGACGCATCGGGCGACTTCGTATAAACAGACAGATCACGTCCGCAAAGAGAAGCCTCCTGCCGGACGTGATCTGCCGGTGAAACGTTTGCCGTTTTCAGAAAAGCCGTCCTATTCCCCGGTGCGCGGCGGGAAGTCCGGTTTGAGGTTCTTGTCCACTCGTTGCAAGGTTTGCTCTACCTGGTCACGATGACGCTCCAGGAAGTTCTCCTCAAACGGACGCTGCGCACGCACGTGAAGCGGGTCCAACGCACGGGCTTGCAACACGATCAGGAGTTCTTTCTGCGTAACGGTCATCTGCTCGTAGCCGAAGAGGTAACGAAGCCCGAAGAACCAACCGGGCAAATCCTTCAGCACCGGAATGCCCCGGCGCGTCCGCAGTTCGTCCGTCGAATACAAGCCGCCGATGACGGTCTGCTCGCCGTCGAGCAGGAGCACCTGTGTGTTCGCGGTGTTACGGTTGACGACCGGGCCGGCCAGGGTCGGCTGACTGGTGGATTTTTCGACCACCACATCCAGGTGAATAAAGTCGAGCAGCGGCGAGCCTACTGTATCGGCGATAGGTCCCGCGAGCATGGTGGGCGTCACATCAACGATGATCCCGGTCTTCAGAAACTGCGTGATCGTGTTTCCTGAAAAGTCTCGGGTGTTGAACGGAATGTCGGTGCCTATCTGGATGCTGCCTTTTTCACCGCTTTGCACGGTTACCTGTGGGTTGGCGATCGTCTCCCCGACGCCCTCGTTCTCCAGCAGGCGGAAAAGCTGAGTCAGCTTGGAAAACTCGATGACATCAGGGGCAACGATATAGTCATCCAGGTTTCCGAAGATCTTGTCGGTCTTCAGGAAGAAACGCGGCCTGAGTTCATCGTCTCCCGAATTGCCGCCGTTTTGTCCTCCCGAAGAAGTATTCGGGCCGAAGAACACATTCCAGTCAATGCCGAGGTCGCGGGCTTTGGTAAGATTCAGGTCGAAAAGGACGGCGTTGATCTGAATCTCTCGCGAGCCGAGCGTAGCGGGAATGGAACCTGACTTCGCCGCGCCTTGCGTCGCCACGGTAGGGACTTCACCGGCAGCGGCTACAGCAACCTCCGGTTCTACAGCAGGCTCGACGATAAAGAACTTGTCGGTTTCGCGGTAAGACAGGACGTTGTAGTCGAGCACCAGTTCAAACGCATCGTAGAAATGCATACCGGATATCGAGATGCCGATGGGGTCGGAATGAGACTCCGGATCGACGATCTGTTTGCCCGTAACCCGTTCAAAAATCGGGTTGAGAAAAGCGACGAACTGATCAAAGGGCGTAGACGGCAAGAAGGACACCAGTTGATCCGGCGGTATGTAGGTGCGGATCATGCGTTGTGGAGGGCTATCCTGCGCCTGCACCCCGACCGGAAGGCTGAGAAGCAGCGCGAGAACCACAAGGGCCAGTCCGGACCCGTTCAGGCGGGGTACTGCGGTGTTTCGTTTCATTGGTTGTAAGGCAAACGTTTTTCGTTAGAGAGCATCGCCTGACTGCCGGGCACAGTCCATACGCAGAACAGGCGGCGCATTTTTATTCGGCGCTCGGAGCGAGCCGTACAGGGCCTTGCGCCTGCCGGAACGGTTCACCGGTATTGAGTTTGATTTCGATTTCATCGATGATGCCTCCCTGGTTGCGCTGCGCCACGACGCGACCCTCGGCGGGATTGACCGACACGATCCGGCCCAGATACACATCATCTCCGGCGCCTACCTTTCGGTAGCCTTCCTTATCCAGGAATACAGCCTTGTCGCCGAGGATGGCTACCAGCGCCGCCTCCTCCAGGTCGATGAGTTTGTGCGTGTTCGGCGGCAGTTGCGACAGGATAACCGGGAAGAATGGATTGATAGCCGGATTCTCCGCAGGGAGCACATGCCCGGGAACGGGAGGCATATCGCTAGCCAGATCCGGGGCGCTGATCCCCTCCGTCCCTCCGTAGTAGGCATCAATCAGCATCGTAAACGAAACCAGCACCTGCATCCGGTCGGCATCTGCCTCCTTGTCCCTGTCGATGAGATCGACGTGCTCCAGATACAGGTCTCGCACGCGGAAGAGCCGGCGTCCGTTTTCGAGTTTCCAGATTAAGCGGTAGAGGTTTCCGTAGTAGGCGCGCCCCTTTACCTGAAAAGTGCTGGAGCGATAGTCGGCAGTCTGCTGGACGCCGTCGAATGAAACATCGAAGTTCTCAAAGCCCTCCTGCGTCAGGCTGTTCAGGTAGCCGATCACGTCCGGACTTGTCAGGTTTTCCGGCAGCAATTTATAGCGGGCGTTCCAGCGGCTGACCGCACTGGCAGCCATGTCTTCCGACGCAGACGCCTCGGCCAGGAGCGAAGAAACCTCTGTTTGCTTGAGCCGGGCTACCTCCTCGGCCTTTTCTATGAGCTTCAGTTCTTCCGGTTGGCGGATGAACGTCATGTAAATGCCGGCGGAGGTAGTCAGCACCCAGCACACAATGAGCACGATCAGGTTATTTCCTATGTTCAACATCTGCGTGGACCAGATTCGGTTTTCCGTGAATGGTTGGGGACCGGGTTCTTTACTGGTTGCGCTGCACGGCCGCAGGGGCAGGGACTTGAGCCGCTGCAGTCGCCGCAACCGGCATGGGGTCCAGTATCATTTGTTCGCCGCCGGCCTGCATTTCCTCCGCAGCTTTTTCGCGGAGATACAGGGCAGCTTCGGGAAGCTGGCGCGGCAACACAAACTCCATGGTAAAGGCATACACGTCTTGCTCCCGGATTTCAGAGAAAACCAGGGATTCCAGGTCGCCGTCCAGCCTTGCAGCCAGCGCTACAACCCTGTCGCGCGAAGTCGCATTTCCCGTGATCTCAACGTGCGAGCCGGAGGGTTGCCATTTTTCTATCCAGACTTCCCGGACGGCTGCCGCCTCGCGGGAAACACGCTCCAGCCCGCGACTCCACTGGTCGCTGCCGACGAGCAGCGTATCCAGCACATCCAGAGCGCGTGTATAGCCCTGATATACATTCTGGAGGCTGTCGATGCGAGCCTGGAGGGTGCGGGCATCCGTCTCAGCCAGTTCCGGCGGTTGCCGCCGAAGCTCTTCGCGGACATCAGCGATCTTGTTGGCGGTAACGATGTACCGGGCCGTGAAAAAGAAGGCTGTAAAAAAGAGCAGGACGATCACAGCCAGGTTAGTCCAGGAGAAGGGCAACACGATGCGCCGCCGCAAGAACTTCCGGGGAAGCAGGTTTACCTCCTCGAAACGTTTCTGCCGCTCGGAGCCGCCGACCACCCGTAGGGCGGCTCCGAGCGCGGGCACGAGCGCCGTCGGGCCGGGCGCGGCGCCCGCCTTTTCTTCCCCTTTCAGGGC
>CBDUBU010000039.1:0-19462 GCA_965365465.1 uncultured Rhodothermaceae bacterium | reverse complement strand
TGTAGGCCGCATTCACCGCTGCGTGCAGCCGGGGCGTGGCCTGGTAGTCGATCCGAAAAGACAGATCTTCCGCATTCGGACCTGCCGGATGCCCCAGCACGTCATTGTAGTGGGTATAATCTGTTCCCGGCCCCCGGTGGCTGTACAGGTAGGGCCGCAGCCGGGCGTATTCAAAACGCGCGGACAGCCCCGGCAGGGGCAGGTCGGCCAGATGCACCCCTGCCGCTATTCCCCATTTGTTTCCCCACCACGCTTTTCCAATCTCGCTCACCTTCAGTTCGTCCAGCAGCATCTCTCCGTAAAGCTGCCAGCCCGGCAAGACCACCCACGAGAGATCAGCGCCGAGCAGCACATTGTCGGGGCTGCCCCGGTCGCGTTCGACAGCCCGGTAGAAAAGCACCGGGTTCGCGTACGACAGGTCGAAGCCGCGCCGCAGGCCCAGCGTGTCGCTGGCAAAGACGACGGATTCCGAAAGCCCCACTTGCACGCGCCCCGGCAGGCGCAGGGCAAGCCGGTGAAAGGCTGCATACTTGCGCGGCACAATCGTATCCACGCCCTTCCTGCGAAACCTCGGCTCGGACAGTCCGGCAAAAACGTTCGTGTATTGCAAGCGCCATACACTCGTTCGGATCTGTAACTGGTCGTAGGGAGCCGCATAGTTGGAGAGCATGAGGCTGCTCCCGGCAGGCCCCCACTGGTTCCGGTCTCGTCCAAACCGCACCTCGAAGAACTGCGTTCGCAGCCCTACCGCGCCTGCCGCGGCGAAGTAGTCGTACACCTTTTCGTCCACGAGCACCGCTGAGGCGAGGCGCGGAGCCGTACCTGCCTTGTGAGCGGGCCAGACGGGTCGCGCCCTGTTTTCCGTCAACCTTGTTTCAAAAAAAACGTAGGGGCCGATGCTGCCGGAGGCGCGCACGCCCCGTGCATATTCCCACACCATAGCGCCGGCCTCCCGGCCTTCACGCTCGCTCTGCCGCCCACGTCCGTAGGCCGTGTACAGGATCGGGTTGATTTGAATGGCGTACTGCGCTCCTTCCGCCGAGATCAGGTCATGGCCGTTGGAATAGAGAAAGCGGAAGCGGCGATGCATACGGGCTGCGCCGGGACCGGGTGCGCGGAGCCGGAAACGATCCAGCAGCGCCAAGTCTGTGGCGCCGAGCCGGAGTTGTTTTTCCGAGAGACGGTCCAGATAGCGCCCTGCCTCATAGGCAGACAGGGGTTGATGGCTCAAAAAGGCGTTTTCGAGGCGGCCTGCCGCTTGCTGGCGAAGCAGAAAGCGGTGCATTGCATCATCGATCTGAAGAAGGCCATCTGTCTGTGCGCGGGCAACCGTTGCGCTCCAGCACAGTAGCGTAGCCAGCCCACACATCAATCTGACAGCTTGCAAGTTGTTCAAAACAGAGGCCGCCAACACGTAATAGCGCAAGGTGGAAAGGTCATGCCCCGGCGTTCTCTCCGGAGAGAGGTCGTTGAAGCAGTAGCCTCTCCGCTGCGCCGTGAAAAAGAGGAGGAAAATACAGAGGCAAACAAAATAACCCTCTGCGCCCGCAGAAAAAAACGAGTTTCCTGTCCGTGTGACCGCCCGGATCACGTTCAGCCCTATGTTCGGTAGATCAGGTAATTGCCTTCATGCCGGAGAATACCGAACTTAACCGTTTTTGAACCTCTTTATATTTTGCTCGCAGCCTCTCCCTGCCTTATAGATTAGAAAGATTGGAGAGGTCTATTCCCGGCTAACTCCGGACTCTTTATGCATCTCGTTGCCCCTGAAGCAAAAATCTACATAGCCGGTCATCGTGGGCTGGTCGGGTCTGCCGTCGTCCGCCGGGTCCGCGAAGGCGGGTATCAAAACCTGATCCTGCGAACCCGGCATGAACTGGATCTGCGCGATCAAGGGGCGGTGGATGCCTTTTTCGATAGGGAACAGCCGGAGTTTGTCGTGCTGGCTGCCGCGCGGGTCGGCGGCATTCTGGCGAATGATACCTACCCGGCTGATTTCATCAGCGACAACCTTGCCATTCAGACGAACATCATCCGGGCAGCGCATCGCACCGGCGTCCGGCGGCTGGTTTTTCTGGGCAGTTCGTGCATTTACCCCCGGCACGCGCCCCAGCCGATGAAAGAAGAGCATCTGCTCACCGGGCCGCTGGAGCCGACCAACGAGTGGTACGCGGTTGCCAAGATTGCGGGCATCAAGATGTGCCAGGCTTATCGCCGCCAGCATGGCGACGACTTCGTCAGCCTGATGCCGACCAATCTGTACGGCCCCGGCGATAACTTCGATCTTCAGAGCAGCCATGTGCTGCCCGCCCTGATCCGCAAGTTTCACGAGGCGAAAGGCGAAGCAGGTTCCCCTGATGCGCCGGTGACGCTCTGGGGAAGCGGCGCTCCCCGGCGTGAGTTTCTCCACAGCGATGACCTGGCCGATGCCTGCTTCTTCGTGCTCCGGTTGCCGGAGCAGCAGCTTTACGAGGCCGCGCCCGACGGCATTCTGAACGTAGGGGTCGGAACGGACCTCTCGATCCGCGATCTGGCCGAGCAGATTCGGGAGGTGCTGGACAGCGAAAGCCCGCTCGTTTTCGATGCCTCCAGGCCTGACGGTACGCCCCGAAAGCTGCTCGATGTCACGCGCATGAAGGCGCTTGGCTGGCAGGCCCGCACGCCGCTCAGAGAGGGAATCGGCAGAACGTACAGATGGTTTCTGAACCACCTGGCGCAGGAACTACCTGCCTCCGATGCCTGAGCGCTTCCCCCTTTTTATTTTTTATGGACTCCTGCAATAATTCCTGCCTCCGCAGGCAGGCAAAAAAAGAAAGATGAGTAGAAAAAAAGCACTGGTATCGGGAATTACCGGTCAGGATGGCGCTTACCTGGCCGAACTGCTGCTCTCCAAAGGCTATGAAGTGCATGGCATCAAACGCCGGAGCAGCCTGTTCAATACCCAGCGCATCGACCACCTCTATGAGGACCCTCATGCGAAGGACATTGACTTTTTTCTCCACTATGGCGATCTGACGGACTCGACCAACCTGATTCGCATCATCCAGGAGGTTCAGCCGGACGAGATTTATAACCTGGCCGCGCAGAGCCATGTGCAGGTGAGCTTCGAAACGCCCGAATACACGGCCAACGCGGATGCTGTCGGTACGCTCCGCTTGCTCGAAGCCATCCGCATCCTTCGCCTTCAGGACAAGACCCGGTTTTATCAGGCATCCACCAGCGAGCTTTACGGCAAGGTGCAGGCGGTCCCGCAGAACGAAACGACCCCGTTCTATCCGCGCAGTCCTTATGCGGTGGCGAAACTCTATGCCTACTGGATCACGGTTAATTACCGCGAAGCCTATGGCATGTATGCCTGCAACGGCATCCTCTTTAACCATGAAAGCCCGATTCGCGGCGAGACGTTCGTAACCCGCAAAATAACGCGGGCAGCGGCCCGCATCAGCCTGGGCCTCGAACAGACGCTTTATCTCGGCAACCTCGACGCCCGGCGCGACTGGGGCCATGCCCGTGATTATACGCAGGGCATGTGGCGCATCCTGCAACAGCCCGAACCGGAAGATTACGTCCTGGCGACGGGCGAGACGACCTCGGTGCGCACTTTCTGCGAAAAAGCCTTTGCTGCGACTGGAATAGAACTGGCCTGGACCGGCGAGGGACCGGATGAGTGCGGCGTCAACCGGGCTACGGGGGATGTGCTGATTAAGATTGACCCACGCTATTTCCGCCCCACCGAGGTAGACCTCTTGCTGGGCGACGCTGCCAAAGCGCGTGAAAAGCTCGGTTGGATGCCGCGCTGCACCCTGGATGAAATGGTGTTTGAAATGGTCACCGCCGACCTTTCCGATGCCCGCGATGAACAGACCTTGACGGCATCCCGTCCGGGCTGAAAAGGACGCATGGCCTGAGTTGGCTGGATTAATCCAGATCTGGGATTTGTTCCTGCTGAAAATGCCTTATACTGTAGTCGGTGATCCGAAGCGCCATCGTTCTGAAGTAGTGAAGATGATAGGGTAAAAGTGTGTTGAGATGGAGCAACGGTCAGGGAAAGGCGGCGAGCAAACGAGCGCAGCGACTAACGCCAGTAAACGAGCGCAGCGACTAACGACAGTAAACATAGGAAGCTGAAGATCGCCCTGCGAAAAATATCCCGGCTCCTGAAGCGAAGCTGCTCGCAGAAGTGACGATAGATAGCATTCGTGTAGATAAAAAAACCGGCAATTTTCTTCGCCGCCGGGATCAGTATTCACCAGATTGTCAGGCGTTCAATGTTCGAGCGCAGCGTGTGAGCTATGAAAGCCAAACCGATTCGCGTTTTCGTGGTAGACGACCATCCCGCCGTTCGGGTCGCCATAGCAGCCAAAGTGGATGACGAGGCCGATCTGCAACTCTGCGGAGAGGCTGCCTCTGCCGAAGAGGCCATGCCGATGATCGCTCGTGAAAAGCCTGACGTGGCTGTGATCGACCTCTCGCTCAAGGATGTGCATGGGCTTGACCTGGTTGGCAACCTGCGCGTGCAGCACCCGCAGCTCTCGATGATTGTCTACTCGATGTACGACGAGCAGATGTTTGCCGAACGGGCGCTCAGGGCCGGCGCCTCCGGCTACGTGATGAAGAGCGAGCCGATGCATCGTGTGATTGAGGCTGTCCGCGATGTGGTCAGCGGCCGGATCTGCGTCAGCAGCGAGGTAGCGACGCGGCTCCTGGGCAAGCTCACCGCACGCCAGGGCAATGCGGCAGGAAACTTTGAAAATCTGACGGACAGGGAGATGGAGGTCTTGCAGATGATGGGAGACGGGGCCAGTATGCGGGAAATCTCGGATCGTCTGCATGTGAGCTACAAAACGGTGGAAACCTACCGGCGTCGGGCAAAAAAGAAGCTGGGGCTTAAGAGTGTTTCGGAACTGTTGCAGTACGCCATTCGCTGGCGCGACCGGCACACTGGCGGGAATGCCTGAGAAACGGTCTGGCACGTAGAAGCTGAACGCAGGGTGGACCCAGACGCCTGCTAACCGTGCAGCATAGTTGCTTCACTACGTTCAGCATGACACAGCCTTTGTGGGATTGCCGCTTCATTCCCCGAAGTGTCATCCTGCGCAGCGCGAAGGATCTATGTAACCCGTATGGCAGGCGCTAAGGGAATTTCTCTGCCGGAAGCGACCTTTCCCGGCTTGCCAGACAGTTTCTGAAAAAGCAAAGCTATGTTGAACCGGCGCGCTTTCATCTGGAAAGGAGGGGTAGGAGGCGCCCTCATGCTGGCCGGATGCCGTTCGGAGCCGTCGCAGATCCCGCAGGCGTCCTCTTCTTCCGCTTTCAGCCTTGAAGAAGCGACTTTTTCGGATTTGCAGCAGCGCATGGCCTCCGGCGATCTCACCGCCGCAGCGATCACGCAGCAGTACCTGGAGCGCATCGAACAGATTGACAGGCAGACCCTCAACGCCGTGATCGAACTGAATCCCGACGCGCTTGCAATCGCCGACGCGCTCGACAGGGAACGAAAGGCCGGGAACCAGCGAGGGCCGCTGCATGGCATCCCCCTCTTGCTCAAAGACAACATCGACACCGCCGACCGGATGCACACCTCGGCCGGATCGCTCGCCCTGGCCGCTTCCATTCCTTCCCTCGATGCCTTTGTAGCACAGAAGCTGCGCGAGGCCGGCGCCGTCCTGCTCGGGAAAGCCAATCTCAGCGAGTGGGCTAACTTCCGCTCGACCCGCTCGACCAGCGGCTGGAGCGGGCGGGGAGGGCAGACCCGCAATCCGTACGCCCTCGACCGTAACCCTTGCGGCTCCAGTTCAGGCTCCGGCGCTGCCGTGTCCGCGAACCTCTGCGCCGCCGCTCTCGGCACGGAGACGGACGGCTCGATTGTCTGCCCTTCCAGCGCCAACGGAATCGTCGGCATCAAGCCCACCCTGGGACTGGTCAGCCGCGCCGGAATCATTCCCATCTCCCACAGCCAGGACACAGCCGGCCCGATGGCCCGCACCGTCGCGGATGCTGCCGTTCTCCTCGGCGCCCTCACCGGAGCAGACCCGCGCGACGATGCGACAGCGGCGGCAGGTCGTCAGGCATACGCCGACTACACGCCTTTTCTCGACCCGGAAGGACTGCGCGGCGCGCGCATCGGCGTCGCCCGCAACTTCTTCGGCTTCGATCCCCGCGTCGATGCCTTGATGGAATCGGCGCTGGATGCCATGAAACAACAGGGCGCCGAGATCATTGATCCGGCGGAGGTCCCCGGCGTCGGCGCGTACGGGGACGCCGAGTTTACCGTGCTGCTCTATGAGTTCAAACACGATCTCAACCGGTACCTCGAAGGCTTGCCCGAAGGGACACCCGTGCGCAGCCTTGAGGATCTCATTGCCTTCAACGAGGCAAACCGGGAGCAGGAAATGCCCTATTTCGGACAGGACATTTTCCTGATGGCTCAGCAAAAAGGCCCTCTGACAGACGACGCTTACCGAAAGGCGCTCGAAAAAAGCCGCCGCCTCTCACGGGAGGAGGGCATCGACAAAGTCATGGGCGCGAATCGCCTCGATGCCCTCGTGGCGCCCACCGGAGGTCCTGCCTGGCTGACCGACCTCGTCAATGGCGACCACTTCTCAGGCGGCAGTTCACAGCCTGCCGCGATGGCCGGCTATCCGAACATCACCGTCCCTGCCGGCTCTGTCTTCGGGCTGCCGGTCGGCCTTTCTTTCTTCGGCAGGGCCTACTCTGAGCCGGTGCTGATCCGGCTGGCATACGCCTATGAGCAGGCATCACGTCACCGCCGCCTGCCGCAACTCCTGCCTTCGGTCGGCCTGGAGGGTTAAAGGCAAAAGGGGAAGGCAAGCGTCTTCCCCTTTTCAATCCGCAAAACAAAAGCTTTCTGCCGGAGCCGCCGCACCCCGCCTCACTTGACGAGCAGCATACGCCGGATCTCGACCTTCGCTCCTGCTTCCATCCTGTAGAAATAGATCCCGCTTGGCAGGTTATGCGCCTCGAAGCGCACCTCGTGCCGCCCTGCATTCTGCACGCCATCCACCAGCAGCGCAACTTCCCGTCCCAGTGCATCAAAGATGCGCAGGTTTACCTGCTCCGCGCCCGGCAGTTCGTACCGGATCGTCGTCTCCGGGTTGAAGGGGTTGGGATAGTTTCCGTGGAGTGTAAACCTGTCCGGCGCAGCAAGAGCAACTTCCACCACCGGCGAGTGTTCGTATTTGCCGTCATAGTCCACCTGGCGGAGCCGGTAGCGCGCCTGGGAAGCATCAAAGGGAAGATCGGTGTCCGCATAGCGGTAGCGCTGCGCTTCGGTCGTCGTGCCATGTCCCTTTACATAGCCGACCTTCTCAAAGCGGTCGCTGCTTCCAAGCGCCCGTTCAACTTCAAACCCCGCGTTGTTGAGTTCCGAAGCCGTCTCCCAACTCAGTTGCACATCCCGCCCTTCAAACAGCGCATCAAACGAAGTTAGCTCGACCGGCAGCACGCTGTTGTCCAGAGACGAAGCAATCACTGGATCATAGGGAGTAAAATTAGATTCGTACTGTTCCAGTTCCATCAGGCTCTGCTCGAAACTGATTCCGGCCTGCTCGCCTGGCTCCAGAATCTCGATTTTGACGTGCAACAAGTGCGCCGGGGTGATCGGGAGCAAGGCGCCGGACTCTGCGCTCCCTATGTACTGTATTCCGATAGACATTCTTGCTACGGCATTCCCGTTTGTCATCGGCTCCCTGTAATTGCCATCGGCTGCGATCAGCGCTCCTTTCGTGACGGTTACCCTGCCGGAATGCGAAATCGATTCTCCAAAGGCGAGCGTGTTGTAGTTGATGTATACGAGCAAACCTCCTACGCGGGTGCCGGCAGTGCTGGCAGCGGCCATCACGTCGAACTCGTAAAAGCGGGGATCAGTGCCGGTTACCTGCTGGTTGGCAAGGGTGAAGGTGATCCCTGTAGCGTTGCTCTTCGCTACAATTAGCCCACTTGCACACAACCAGAGCAGTAGGAGCAGGAATCGTTTCATGGCTTTCGTTGCGTTTAGACTTATTCGTAGGTTTGCTATGGGTCGGTGGACCTATCGCTGCGAGGCCGCGCCTCATGGGACTTGTTTTCCAATCCCGATATTGGGCCACCAGTAGAGAAATTTGTCGCTGTTTTGCACCTGTCCATTCAGGTTGAAATCGCCCATTCTATATCCGGCAGTACCGATTTCCGGCCACCACCTGATGATTGTGTCGCTGTTTGCAATCTGCCCGTTGCCGTCCGCATCTCCGGCATAAAGCCCGAAGACGCTGCTTTCCAGTTCTTTCATCGCGTAGCTTCCGAATGCCTTGTTCTGCGCGTTCGTGAAGTCGTAGGCGCCCGTCCCGGAGGAGAAATCAACAGCCGAAGCGCTCATGACCGGCAGGTGGTTGCGGTGGCGCACCACCACGTAGTAAGCCGATCCGGAAAGGCCGTTGAAGGAGATCGGACTGCTTCCGTCCAGGTCTACCACGCGCCCGTCAGTAAGCAGAAACCCCGCCCGTTGTCCTGCCTTCGAACTGGCCTCAGCCGAGGTGCGAAGCTCGACGAGCACCCAGTCCACCACGTTCGGATGTGCGGCAAAGAAGCCTGCGGACACAGCCTCGCTTCCGGCGTACTTCATCGGCCCGTTCTGGTAAGCAGCATCCGAAAAAGGCTGCGCCGGCGGGAGAAAGCCGTCGCGGACCAGCGCGGCCCCCATCAGATGGGTTGCAGCGCTGTAAGGCCCCTGAAGCATCACCCGAAGGTCGGCAAAGCGTCCGGCGCCTTCTCCAAAGGCGGAAAAAACGTTGATCCCGTTGACGGCATAGGAGCCGTTGCCCTCGGAATACGTGGCAGAAGTGTTCGTATAGGTAACGTTCGCGGAGGCATCATAGACCTGGAAGCGAATGCTTTCGCCCACCAGCATTCCGTCCACTTCATCCGTCATCTCATCGTCGCCCCAGACCGTGATCCAGTTGGCGCTCCCGGCTTGCCAGGTACGGCTTCCCACGCAGATGCCCTGCGTTGTGTAAGCATACACGACATCGCCGGTAGCGAGTGCAGTCCCGCCGAACGATCCCGCTACTTCCACCGGGAAGATGTACGTAGCGTTGTTTCCGGTATTGAGCGAGCAGTTCTGCGACTGCGCCTGGGCCGGAGCAGGGAAAAGGCTCCCCGCTGCCAGTATCAATGCCCAGATGAATAGCGCTAGTTTCCGCTCCATGATTTTCCCTGATTATGGTCGTGCTAAAGGTCTTTTTGGACGAACGCCGACCCCTGCACACGGTATCGGACACGCGGCGGCTAACTTAACCGGCAGGTCCTCTCACCATGTAGAAGCTTCCGATTCATCCAGCCGCAGACGACGGCAGCCGTGCAGCGCAGGCGTTCTGCGAGCCGCAATGCAAGGCGCTTGCCACGTCACGGAAAAGCAGCAAAGGCAGAAAACGGAACGTGATGAGGTGAAGGGGGCGGGAAAAAAAGTAACGATGCGGTAGTAAGCTCCTGTTTCGGAAGGGCAGGGGTCGCCAAAAGCGTGGTGGGGCAACCGCTGCCCTGGGCCGGTGCGGGAACGCCGGGATCAAGCCTGTAGAGAGGGAGCGCAGCCAGACAAAGAGGGTCCTGAAAGGCCCCTCGGCTCTTGCAATGGGCGGCGCTTCAAAAACAGCTTGCAACAGCCGCGATGTACGCTCCTTCATGGACAAGTCCAGGCCCAAAATAAAACTACGATCCACAGAGCACGAGAGGTCCGCGCGCTCAAGGCCCGTCGATGGTTCGTTACAGTCATAGTCAAGATCTGCTGAGAAACAGCCTGGCAGGTTGAAGTCAGGGTAGAGATGAGCAAGCCGTGAGCACTCCTCCGCACATCTCATCGTGTGAAAGGGCAATCTTTTTCACCCTGCAAAACCTCCACGCGAGAGAGTATTTACTACGTCTCGCGCCTCGTGTCCGAGGCTGAGGACTGCCGGAACGCGAAGGGTTGCTGCAACTCGCCTCCAGGGTTGCGGCAGGCTGAGACGACGGACACAAGCCGTCAACTCACGTGAGCCACGCTTGCCAGATCGTTCCTGGCAAGCCTTCGTGGAGGGCAGAAGCAAGGTCAGCCGCCGTGTAGCATTTTCTTAACAAAGGATTCTCTCTTTTTTCGAGAGTACTGCGGCCCCGCTGGAAACTCCTGGAAGCGCATCCAGTGCGTAAAAAACACCGTACGGGAGGTGTGCTACTGTGCCTGTACGCCTTTTGCTTACAAAGGAGGTGCATTAGGCGTACAGAAGGTCTGGCTTGAATCTGTAGTTGTTTTTACACTTTATTTCAGATATTACAATCGTGTAACGCAGAGGCCGAAGCGCAAAGCCCGCCGGCATGAGTCGACAGAAGAATAGTGGTGGATTTACAGGAGCTTGCGCAGGTAGGGAAGCCGTCCTGGACTGGTTTTCGACTGAAAGGTGCTGCGGTGCGTAATGACAATGCTCGCGGCGGACGCATCCGGACTGAATATATTTTATCGTTGGAAGTCCGGATGCAAAAGAGAGAATTGGATACCATTCATGGAGTAAAGTTCGCATGGACTATTTGTTACTGGCAGGTAGTTTCTGGCTTCCACTCATCGTAACCATCCTGCTGGTCCCGGCTGTCAGCGCCGTCGCCATCAGAAAAGGTTGGGTGGATGCCCCTGATGCCAAACGGAAGCTGCACGCGCGGCCCACGCCCTCCATCGGCGGCATTGCCATTGCCGCAGGCATGGGCGCAGGCCTCGTTTATCTCGGCGCCGTAGACGCTTCCATGCCGTTCGGCATTGCCTTCCCCTCGTTCCAGCTCTGGCTCGGCGCCGCGATGATGTTCCTCGCCGGCGTCTACGACGACATTTATGGGCTGGGTTTCAAGCGGAAGTTCGTCGTCCAGATCTGCGCGGCCTACGTGCTCATGCACGCAGGCTACCGGCTGGACCTGGCAAGCCTTCCTTTCGTCGAACTTGATGCCTACCACGAGGCGCTCTACGCCATTCCCCTCACCCTCGTCTGGATCGTAGGCATCATCAACGCCGTGAACCTGATCGACGGGCTGGACGGCCTGGCTTCCGGCGTCGTGATGATCGCTTTCGCCTCGCTGGCGCTCGCCTTCGGACTCCACGGTCAGGTCGGCGTGGCCGTCCTTGCCTTTCCGGTGGCAGGCGCCCTGGCAGGCTTTCTGGTCTTCAACAGCAACCCCGCCTCTATCTTCATGGGCGACTCCGGCAGCCTGCTGCTCGGCTTTCTGCTTGCCGCCTTCTCATTGCAGGGACACGCCCACGCCGAGCCCTTGATTGCGCTGGCCGTCCCCGCTGTTGCCCTGGGACTTCCTATTCTGGATACCGCAATGTCCATTGTCCGGCGGGTTTTGCAGAAAAAAGCCATCTGCGCCCCGGACCACGACCACATCCACCACCGCCTCACGAGGCTCTTCTCGCACAAGAGGGCTGTGATCGTGCTCTACGCCATTGCCCTCTGGTTCGGCTCCACAGCTGTCCTGATGACGGTCCTGGAAACGTTTGGCAGTCTCCTCGTCCTCGGTATTACCATTCTGAGCGCAATGCTGGGCCTTCGACTGCTGGGCTATATGGGCGCAAAGGCGCCTGCCGTGAAAACGCGGCGCAGTGAGCAAGCAGCAGTTTCCCGGGTTCCGCTTCATGTAGTGGATCTGCCTGCTGAAGGAGTAGAGATCGGAACCATCGAAGAAGAGCGGTCTCCAGCAATGCGGGGTCTGTATCTGGTGCCCGGCAAGCAGCGGGTTGCCGCCGATCAGGGTTAACGGGACATTGTAGCCGAAAGTGTTCTTGCACGACTGCAAGCGCCCCGTCCTGTTAAAGACATCTATTGTTTGTAAGAGTGGGATATTATGCTGGAAGAAGATGAAGTCATCATTGCCTCCAAAGACTTGTCAATGGCGGAATTAGAAGGAGAGTCCATCGTCCTTGATGTGCAGTCAGGCCAGTATTACGGGCTCAATGAGGTGGGTTCGTGCATTTTTCAGTTCCTGGATACGCCGAAGCGGGTAAGTGAAATCATTGATTATCTCGGCGACCAGTACGATGTCGAGCGGGAAACACTGAAAAAAGATGTGGAAAAGTTCATCGCTGCACTCTCTGAGCGAAAGATGATTCTGATCCGACAGAGCGCGTAGACTCCTGTTTAAGGAAAGGCTAGCCCCGTGTAGGAAACACGATTGTAAGCAAGGTTCAATGAGCGGAATAGCCGGCATCATATATTCCGACGGCCGGGATGTGGAGCAGGAGGTCCTGGAAAGGATGGTCTGCTCGATGTCCCATCGCGGCCCCGACGGTTCAGTCGTCTGGCGTCAGGGCGCTGCCGGCCTGGGTCATTGTATGTTGCGCACCACGCCTGAGTCCCTGCAAGAGCGCCTGCCCCTGTCCAATGGCTTATACGCGATTACGTCCGATGCCCGCATTGATAACCGCGAAGAATTGCTGCGCCGGTTGAGGCTGCCCGGCAGTCCGGGCGCCATCCCCGACAGCGCGCTCATCCTGGCTGCCTACGAGCGCTGGGGAGAGGGGTGTGTGGACAGGCTGCTCGGCGATTTTGCCTTTGCCATCTGGGATGCCGCCCGGCGCAAGCTGTTCTGCGCGCGCGACCACTGCGGCATAAAACCTTTCTATTACTATGCAGGACCGTATGCATTTGCCTTCGGCTCTGAGATAAAGGCCCTCCTGCAAATAGAGGAAGTGCCGCGCCGGGTCAATGAAGAACGGGCAGCGGACTACCTTGCCTTCATGGTGTTGAATAACACCTATACGTTCTACAAAGACATCCTGCGCCTGCCGCCGGGCCACTGTCTCGTTGTAGAAGAAGGAAGGGTACACGTCCGGGCATACTGGACCATTGGAGATTCCGCTCCCGAAGAAGACCTGAAGTCCGATGAAGCATACGTAGAGGCTTTCCGGGAAATATTTACGGAGGCGGTTCGTTGCCGTCTGCGCGCCGGCTCAACGGCTGGTTCGATGTTAAGTGGGGGGCTGGATTCCTCCTCCATAACCTGTGTGGCAAGTCGGCTGCGCCGGCAGAAGGGCGCAAAGTTGCCTGTTTTCTCGATCGTGTTTGACGAGGCAGCGGCGTGCGACGAGCGGAAATACATGCGGTTGGTGCTGGACCGGGAGCCGGGGGAATGGCATTCCATGCCCGGCGATGGGGCAGACCACAGGCCCCTCAGCTTTCTGACTCCACCACCGGCCTGGATGGATGAACCTTCCTTCGCGCCCAATGCCGCGCAGAGCGCGAATTTCTACCGTTTTATTCGAGATAGGGGCGTGAGCGTCATACTCGACGGACATGGTGGGGATGAGGTGGTCTCACAGGGCTGGGGGATGTTGCGGGAACTGGCCGTGCAGCATCGGTGGCTGGCCCTGGCCCGTGAACTGCGCCCGCTTTCGGCGGCGTACGGCGAGCGCTTCTGGGAGTCCATGTATGCCTATGTCCGTTATGGAATAGGTTCCGTGAACACTTCGCCGCTTCGATTGCTGCGCCGAGTCGGAGGACCGGCCTTCAGAGCCCTGGCGAAACCCGCGAAGAAGCAGGAGGGAGCCGCGTACGCACGCTTCGTAGCGCCGGACCTGGCCGAGCGTGTGCAGCTGGCCGAGCGCTACCGTTCCTGGAAGGCTTTGCAGGTCGGCCCGGCGTACGGTGAAACAGAGCAAATGGCGCACCTGCGGCTGCTCAGATGCCCGCTCCAGCCCTACGCGCTCGAAATTCTGGATGCTGCTGCTTCCGCCTGGTCGCTCGAAGCGCGTTACCCCTTCTGGGACAAACGAATGGTCGATTTTTGCCTCCACGTGCCTGCCCGTCTGCGCCTGCGCCGGGGATGGGGGCGTTGGATACTGCGCCAGGCGATGGAAAATACGGTCCCGGAAAACGTGCGGTGGCGCCGCGATAAAACAGATTTTTCGCCGAACCTGCTTCAGGGAATTCGCAACGAAATAGACGCAGCGCTTGATCTGCTTCAGAATCGCACTTTCTTAACGCAGGAGTATATAAATGTCGCAACGACTCAGGATCGGTTGAGGCAGCTCAAGTCGGGTTCTGACGTCGGAATGCAGGATGTTTCTGCGGCCTTACGTACTATCGCGTTTGGTTCATGGCTGCAGTCGTTAGAGAATATCAATCAAGAAACTCCGGTTCACGTGCCGAAGCTTGGCCGAACGGCTCAGGCTGTGGAAGCGTAACCATTTATCCAGCACCCAACCCAGAGAGGTCAGCATGAAAAAGATGTATGAAGCGCCTGCGATCGTCGATTACGGCGATGTCAGGAGAATCACAGCCGCAAATGGCTGTGGAGATACGACGGACAAGGATTTTCCGACAGGCACGAAACTCTCGGACATGACGTGTAGCTAACGCAGGAGTCCTCTGATGCTTCTGGTGCAGAAGCAAACAGGTTCCCGTAGTTCAGTCTGTTGCCGCTGCTGTGGGACCGCGTCGGATTTTGTTCATTCTGACGCGGCCCTTTGTTTGTCTGGTATAGCTGCTCGTATAGTCAACATTGGAGATGAGACGGACTTGAAGGAGGTATGCTGGATCAGGGTAAGGATGCTTTGCAGGCGCCCGCAGCATCCCTAACCTGCTGAGGAGATTGGGTTTAGGCGTCTGCCTTAATGCATTCTATTTTCATAACTGTTATCGCCGGCCGTTGATAATTTGGCCCCGTAAAGTCTGGTCTTTGCAGCGCCGGTTGCGACCGGGTTTTTTCTTTGTTCAGTATGAGACAGTGGGTTGGAGGCGCCGCTCTTTTAATCGAAGGGTTTATATTTTGAATCTTGTCTTTGTTCGGACAAGGCAGTTTCTCTGTCGGCAGCGCCCTTTCCCGGCTCCAGGCTGTTTCCCGGAAGGGTTAGAGCTTCGCGAGATGCTTGCTGCATGGTTCTGCAGATCGCCCGATGACGAATACATCGGGCTGTTTGCGAAAGAGTCTTCATAGTGGTTGGAAAAACGCTGAAGCGTGAAGAAATAAAGGAGTGCATCGGCAGCGACCAGCCCAGGCATTGTCCTGCTTAATACGCGCTACATCCGGTCGATACTTCAGATTCTTCGTGTGAGAAGAAATACCAGGCGCCTGCTGGTTCTTGCCGGGATTTTCTATGGCGCTGGATGCTATTGAATTGCAGCCTTCCTGTAGCTGGCGTGGCGGAGCCACGCCCGGTCGGACCCGCTTGCCGCACCTTGCATCTGGTATAACGGTTGCCCCCTGAAGTTGGGAGCGACGTGGCGGAGCCGTAAGAAAACGGCACATTTTGGCCTCGCGCAGCGAGCGGCCCCCTCAATCTGGATTTATGCAAACAGCAGAAGCAGTCTCATGTGCAGATGGAAGGCGCGAAGTCGTCAGCCGCCCCCATACGGCGCTGGAGTATGAAATTGTGCGGGCCTGTGCAAAGATCGTTGCGGGTCCCCAGGAGCGAGAGCGCATCATTGGGCTGCTCGGATCAGATGTGAACTGGGGGCGCCTGCTCTGGCTGCTTCATTACCATGGGGTCGCGCCCCTTGCGTCTAAAGTGTTCACCTCCCTTGGCGAGGCCCATGCGCCATCACAATTCCGGGAAACGTTGTCAAAAGAGGCGCGTACGGCGGCTGCAAAAAACACCTTTCTTCTCCAGGAGATTGAACGGTTAGCAAGGATTCTGGAACGAGAACGCATACAGGCGCTCCTTTACAAAGGAATCAGCCTCGGGGCGCTGGCCTACGGCAGCATCGACTTGCGGCCCTGCGTGGACATTGATTTGCTGATATCGAGGTCGGACCTGCCCGCGGTTGAAGCGGCAATGCGCGAAGATGGCTACACGCTGCTCAAGGATCCACGCAGGGCCGCGAGAGCGGTGCGTTTTTTCTTTGAGCACGAACTGACTTTCACGCGAAATCTGGTCTTCAATCTAGACATTCATACGAGCGCTGTTTCCCCCAACTTTTCTTATCGGACGGATTTCGATTTCCTGTGGAGCAGGTCACTGGAAGCGCCATTTCGGAAAGCGCAACTGCAATCCTCATTGCGGCAGCTCGGGCCCGAAGATCAGTTACTCATTCTGTGTTTCCACGGCCAGAAAAACCGTTGGAAATCGCTGAAGTACATCACGGACATCGCGGCGCTGGTGAGCGCCTACCCTTCCCTTGACTGGGCGGATGTCCTGTTACGCGCGCGCCGGATGGCAGGAACACGTATTCTTCTCATGGGACTCTGCCTGGCGCATCATGTTCTCTCTGCGCCCGTGCCGGATCAAATGCTGAAACTGCGGGATCCAGTTGTTGAACGGGCAGCAAAACACATCATGGACACGTTGCCGCAGCGGATGACGGGGGAGGAGGAGGAAAATCTTTTTGAGCGTATAGGGATGCCGGTTGGGATGCAGGATACGTTTTACGCGAAGGCTCGGTATGGGACGTACTCGCTTCTGCGCAAGCTAGTGATGGCAGCTGCGTGGCTGGGTGTGCTTGGACAAAATACCGGGCATTCAGACGTCCGAGCGCAGGCTTGAATAGATCGCCTGTGAGGAAGTACATGACGGGGCACCCCCCTGTGGATGAACATTAATTCCAGGTTCAATGAAAGCGCCGGACTATCGTCATCGACATATGTATAGTAGTAAAAAGTCATCTCTGGTAAGCGGTCGTACGACGCCGGAACAGTTGTCCGAGATGTCGGCAGGGCAGGGCCATTCAGGAGGATTTATGGATCACTATGTCGACCTTCTGTACCGGCGCAAGCGAACCATCTTCATAAGTGTGCTGCTCGTCGTCGCGTTAGGTGCTGTGTACACTTTTACGCGGACCCCTCTGTACGTAGCGAACAGCTATGTCATGCTGGATCTCGATCAGCGCAAGGCGCCTTCAGGCCGGGGAAATCTGGAAGTCGCGCAGGGGGACATCTTCTCGCAGAATGATCGCTCCTTACTGGGCGAGTTATTTATGATTCGTACCTCTCCACAGCTTGCGGAGCGTGTATTTGCCAGACTCGGCAACTCACACTACCTGGAGGGAGCGCCGAGTTTCGAAGTCCAATTTTCTCCCGTGGCGCAAGACGTAAATATCATCCGTATCTCTGCTACGAGCGTAGCCCCGGACACCGCCTGGATGCTTGCCAACCTTTACGCCGAAGAGTATGTAAATCTCACACGGGATGCGAGCCGAACGTATCTCTCTTCCTCGCGGGAGGAACTGCAGCAGCAGGAAGAGAAATGGCAGGCAGCGCTGCGCGAGGCGGAGACGGAGATCGAGAACTATTTGCGACGGGGAGGCAGCGCAACGCTTGACGATGAGAGTCGTTACGTAGCCAGGCAGATCGCGGACCTGGAGGCGCAGCGGGACAATGCTCGCATCGAACTGGAAACACGGCAAACCTCTCTCGATGCCATAGAAAAAGAGCTACAGGGCATTGATCCTCAACTCGCCCGCCGGGTTTCTTCCAGCATCGAGCTTCAGATCAAGGGACTACAGGAGAAGATTGCAGAGCGTGAGATCGCCAAGGAGGAGATGTTTTTGCGTTATCCCAATCTCAGGGAGAGTGGAACTGAGAGTGCAGAGATCCAGGCCCTGAACCGGGAGATCGGACTGCTTCAAGCCCAATTGGGACGGCTCTCGGAGCAGTACATTGAAGAGGTGAAGGCCGCTGGAGGCATCTCCGGCAGCGAGGGCAGCCTGGATTACCTTGCCGACTTGCGCCGGCGCAGCCTGGAAGAGCGCATCCGCATCAGTGGCATTGAGACAACGATCAGGGTCACAGAACAACGCCTTGCTACGTATCGGGCAGACCTGCAGACCATTCCGGAGCGGGCCATGGAACTCGCTCAATTGCAGCGCCAGCGTGACTATGCAGAGCGGATGTACCAATTTGTCATAGAACAGTTACAGGAAAAACAGGTTGCCGAGGTGGCCGAGCCGGGATACGCTCGTGTTCTTCGCAGCGCTGGATTGCCGGAGGATCCGGTAAGCCCCAACGTGCCGGAGAATATGATACTTAGCCTTGTATTTGGACTCATGCTCGGTTTGGGCCTTGTTTTCCTGCAAGGGCGGTTTGATAGCCGCATTTACAAGCCGGAGCATCTTCAGGATCGGCGCGCTCGCATCCTGGGTGTTGTCCCCAACCTGGGGCCGCTTATCAGATCAGGGCACGGTGGGTCTGCTTATGTAGAGCGGGATGGGCGGCGCCTTAGTACGGCGCTCGTCGTCATCCTGAATCCGGATACGGCAGCAGCCGAGGTATATCGGCAGATGGTGACCCTCACGCGCATCCGGCTTCCCGGCGCAGACACGAACAGGGTGGTCGTCGTTACCAGTTCCGGGATTGGCGAAGGAAAGTCAGTCACGGCAGCAAATCTCGCAGTTGCTATGGCCCAGGCCGGTTACCGTACGTTGCTTGTGGATGCAGACATGCGACGGCCGCGCGTGCATCAACTCTTCGGGATCGGCCTCGGAGAAGGCTTCGCCGGTTTACTTTCGCGTGAGGGGGAGGGCAGCATTGATTCGGCCTCGGTAGGCATCAACCGTTTACAGGTCCTCACCGCAGGACGGCCTGATATCGATGTGCCTGTATTGTTGAACGCCGACCGGTTGCAGCGCGCTCTGACTACCCTGAAGGCATCGTTCGACTTTATAGTTGTAGATACACCACCGCTGCGGGCTGCCGCTGATGCGTTGCTGCTCGCGCAGCAGGCCGAGGGCACTGTCCTCGTAGCCCGTGCCGGCGCTACGAAAAAGGCTGAACTTGAGTATGGTATGTATCTGCTCAATGAGGTCAAAGCTTCCCTACTCGGCGTCGTACTGAATGGCTTTGAGGTCTCGATGGCCTATGGATACAAATTCCGCTATGACCATTATACCCGGTACGATCACTACGCCGGAAGCAATTACTATGCTGCGTCGTCGCAGAGCGGAGATGGCGTTTCCGCTCGCTTCAAAGCGCCTGCGTGAGTCCGGCGCTTGCGTTTTCAGCATCTCCCGGAACTGCTTCCCCGAGCGCTCCGGCTCTTTCTGATCTTCCCTGTGCATTTTGTCGCTGTGCGAGGCAATACAAGGTCCGCCTCGATCCAAACGCAGCGGCAGTAGTAAAGAAGTACCAAAAGAAACGCCGGTGTCAACGGATCTCGATAACATGAACAAAGCTAACAGCCGCCCGAACGCAGTGTCGGCAGGAATGAAGGCAACACTTCTCCTGACAGGTAGCCTTCTATTGCCTGTGCTATCGGTTTGGGCGCAGCAGGCAAGCCCTTTCGGGCGCGTCGAAAGCACGGGTGCGGCCTATCACCGTTATGTTGAGTCTGGTGAGGTTACCATCAAGGTGCTCGTCCTCGGTACCGTTAAGTCGCCCGGTGTCTACGAGGTGGGCCGGGACACGGACCTGGCGCAGCTACTGGCCGTAGCCGGAGGCACGGGCCTGGGACCCCTGGAGCGTGGAGAGGAAAGAGAAGTAACGGTTCGGCTCTTCCGGAGCACGGACGAGGCGCAGCGCACAC
>CBDUBU010000038.1:0-19479 GCA_965365465.1 uncultured Rhodothermaceae bacterium | reverse complement strand
TTCGTTGCGAACCGCCCGAATTGACGGCAAGTACCGCGCCATCATCAAAGTGCCGGGCATGACCTACCAGCCGCCTCTGATAGGCTCTAAGAAGATGCTCAACATCACCGCCGTTTCATGGCCCGGCCTGGGAGGGTGGACGGCTATTGCGTCGCTCTTGCTGGGATGTGTGGCGCTGTACTGGGAAATAGCTGTCAAAAGAGTGCGGAACGTGGTCGGGCAATAAAGATGACAGGGAAAAGCGGAAATGAAATCCTCGGTATGGTTGCGCTCCTGCTATTGCTGGCCGGGTGTTCGCCTGAGCCGCAACCCATCGCATTCGGACAGGACAACTGCGCCCATTGTTTGATGACGATCAGCGACGAGCGGTACGGGGCGGAACTGGTAACAAAAAAGGGCAAGGTTCACAAGTTCGATGCGGTCGAGTGCCTTGCTTCCTATCTCGTAGAGGGTCAGGTGAATCCGGAAGATATTCATTCCGTGTGGGTGACGGACTTCAAGAACCCTCCGCTTTTGATTCCTGCTTCACAGGCGTTTTACTTACAGAGCGAGAATCTTCGCAGCCCAATGGGAATGAACCTTACGGCCTTCGGCAACGAGGCCGATCAGGATGCCGTACTGGATGCCTATCCAGGGAGGATTCTCAACTGGAATCAGGTTCTGGACAGCGTGCGGAGCGAGCATGTACAGCCTGCCGGGATACCCCTTGACACGAACTGATCCCGATGCGAGTGGCGTCATTGGCGAGTATGCGTCCCAAAGTTCAGCAAGAGATACCTATGGCAACAGAGGCGCATAGAACGATAATAGTGTGTCTGGTCTTGCTGATGACTTCTCTGGTAGGACAGGGCGCGGAGGCGCGTCAGATTGTGGTTGCGCCGGAGGGTCCGGTTCGGACAGTCGGGGAAGCGATCAGCCAGGCATCGGCTGGAGATCAGATCGTAGTCCGTGCGGGGCTATACCGCGAATCAGGTCTTGTGATCGACAAACCGCTAGAGATCATGGGCGAAGGGTGGCCGGTGATCGACGGAGGGGGCGAGCATCAGATCATGACGATTCAAGCTGACAGCGTAACCGTGCGGGGATTTGTATTCCGGAATGTGGCGACCAGCTTCGTAGAAGATCGTTCGGGTCTGAAGGTAGAGGAAGCCAGCCATTGCACTATCGAAGATAACCAGTTTGAGGATACCTTTTTCGGCATCTATCTGGCGAAGGCATCCGAATGTCGTGTGGCGGGAAATGAGATTCGTGGAGCAAAAGAGACGGAATCGCTCTCGGGCAACGGCATTCATCTGTGGTATAGCAAAGACATCACGATAGAAAACAACAAGGTCTACGGACACCGTGACGGCATCTACCTGGAGTTCGTTGAGGACAGCGAAGTGACGAAAAACCGGAGCGAAGGCAACATGCGGTACGGTTTGCACTTCATGTTTTCTGACCGGTGCAAGTACCGCGAGAACGTGCTGAGGGACAACGATGCCGGCGTCGCGGTCATGTATACGAAGAACGTAGAGATGGAAGCGAACCGCTTCGAGCACAACTGGGGCAGCGCGGCTTACGGGTTATTGCTCAAAGACATCACCGACAGCCGGATCATCGGAAACACGTTTCTGCAGAATACGATTGGGCTTTACGTGGAGGGTTCGAGCCGCCTGGTGGTTTCCGGGAATAATTTCTCTGAAAACGGATGGGCTATCAAGCTTATGGCGAACTCTCTGGAAAACCTCTTCACGGAGAACAACTTTGTCGCTAACTCCTTCGATGTAGCCACCAACAGTCGGCAGAACTACAGCACGTTCAGCGAGAACTACTGGGACAACTATAAGGGCTATGATCTGGACCGGGATGGTTATGGCGACGTTCCCTTCAGACCAGTGCGGCTGTTTTCCCTGATGGTGGAGCAGAACGAACCGGCGCTTGCGTTGATGCGAAGCTTTCTCGTAGACCTGCTCGATGCCGCCGAACGGGTTATTCCCGCCCTGACGCCCGAAACACTGGTAGACGAAAAACCTGTAATGCGGAAAATCTTATGATTGACATTACCGGCCTGCAAAAGCACTTCGGTAAGCTGCATGTGCTGAAAGGACTCAATTTGCACGTAGAACGCGGTAAGGTAACGGCTATCGTAGGACCCAATGGATCGGGAAAGACGACTCTTATCAAGAGTATTCTTGGACTGACCCGACCGGACGAAGGCCGAATTCTGATGGACGGAATCCAACTGGGCCTTGACGGCAGCTATCGCAACCGGATAGGCTATATGCCGCAGGCAGCCCGTTTTCCGGAGAACCTGACGGCTCGCGAGGTAATGGCTATGTTGCAAGACCTGCGAGACCGTCCGGAAAACATGGACCATGAACTGCTGGAAGCATTCCAACTGGAGGAGCACATGGACAAGCCGCTGCGCACGCTTTCCGGCGGTACACGGCAGAAAGTGAGTGCGGTCATCGCTTTTCTGTTCCGTCCGGATCTGCTGATCCTGGACGAGCCGACTGCCGGGCTAGATCCGGTGGCGAGCAGCACCTTGAAGGACAAGATTCTGCAAGAGCGCGAGCAGGGAAAGACGGCTATCCTGACATCGCACATCATGAGCGAAATAGAGGAACTGGCAGACCATGTAGCCTTTCTGCTGGATGGGCAGGTCCGGTTTGATGGGGAAGTAAGCGAGATCATGGAGCGCACGGGTCAGAACAGGCTTGAACGTGCTATCGCGTTTATGATGAAAGGAAAGAACTGGCTGGGGGTTGCCGCATGAACGCTGTTGCCAAAGTCATCAAGTATGAAGTAAGCGATGTGATCCGCAGCCGGTGGGTGGTTGCGTACACGATTTTTTTCCTGATCGTAACCGAAGCTTTGTTCCGGTTTGGCGGAGGCAGCGCCCGCGCCTTGCTCAGTCTTACCAACGTTGTTTTGATCCTGATTCCCTTGGTGAGCATCGTATTTGGCACGATGTACCTCTACAATGCCAGGGAGTTTACGGAGTTGCTGCTGACACAGCCGGTGCAGAGGAAGAGTCTTTTCGGAGGTCTGTATGCCGGGCTGTCGCTTCCGCTGGCAGCCGGTTTCATCATGGGCATTTCGATCCCCTTTCTCTTTCACGGAGTCGATGAACCCGGTCACTACCGAACGTTCGCTGTGCTTCTGCTGACTGGATCAGTACTCACCCTGGTTTTTGTTGCGCTGGCCTTTGTTATCGCCGTGAAGTTTGAGGAGAAGGTGAAAGGGCTTGGAATGGCGCTGCTTGTGTGGTTGCTTTTCAGCGTAATGTATGACGGGTTCCTGCTTCTGGTTGTCAATGCCTTTGCGGACTATCCCCTGGAAAAGCCTATCATTGGCCTGACCCTTCTTAACCCGGTTGATCTGGGGCGCGTCTTGCTGTTGCTGAACTTCGATATCGCCGCGTTGATGGGATATACCGGAGCGGTTTTCGAGCGGTTTTTCGGCAGTTCGCTCGGCATCGTTTTATCGGGGAGCGCGTTGCTGGTCTGGGTAGCCATTCCCTTCCAGCTAGGTCTGCGGTATTTCAGACATAAGGACTTTTGAACCCGATGCCGGGAAAACAGTCCGACTCTGGACTGCTGCCTGCTCAGTTCAGGAACCAGATCGAAATGTTCAGGGCAGCGGCGAAGGTGACCCAAAGCAGATACGGGGCCAGGAGCCAGGCTGCTGTGCGCGAAAGTCGGGCGAAGGCGCGAATCGTAAAAACAAGGGCAAGCCACAGCAGCAGGATGACGGCAACGCCACCCGCTATCGACTCCCTGCCAAAGAATACGAGGGTCCAGGAAGCATTCAGAATGAGTTGGAGAAAGAACAGGCGCAGCGCCGACTTGACGGCGTAGCGTTGCCAGCCCTTTCGCCATATAACGTAAGCAGAGATGCCCATCAGCGTGTAGAGGGCAGTCCAGACCGGCCCGAAGATCCATGCCGGCGGGTAGAAGACCGGTTTGTTGAGTTGTTGCAGCCACGCCGAGTTCCCGGTAGGGGTGGCAAGAACGCCGACCAGTCCTGCTGCCTGGCATATCAGAATAAACAACGCTGCCTGCCACAGGGTAGTTAGTTTACTTCTTGCAGAGCCGTTCATTTTCCGTATACCTGCGCCGGGTCAAACAGGGGAGCATCTGTCTCGATGAGGCGGCCATCTTCGAACTTGCGATAGAAGCAGGAGTGGTGACCGGTGTGGCAAGCGGCCTCTCCGCGCTGAACCACCTTGAACAACAAGGCATCTCCGTCACAGTCGATCCGCACTTCCTTCACTTCCTGGGTATGACCGCTGCTTTCACCTTTTACCCATACTTTCTTGCGCGAGCGGCTCCAGTAGGTCATGATGCCTGTTTCCAGGGTCTGGGTAAGCGTCATCTCATTCATGTAGGCTACCATCAGGATGTCACTGGAACGATCATCCTGGGCAATGGCAGCCACCAGTCCGTTTTCGTCGTATTTCACCTGGTCTAGCAAAGCCTGAATATCCATGGAGCAGGGGTTTCCGTGTTCAGGGAAGGGTCATCAAAAAAGGCCCACCACGTAGGGAGCGGTGAGCCTCCATGCATCAAAACAAAGGTAAGACCCCTATGCTGCTAATACAACGCGGCGGGAAGGGGTTTACCCCGGCGTAACGCAGGGGATGATTTTTCCTTGCCGCGGCAGTTTCGGGCAGTTTGTGATGGCTGCCGAGCAGAATGGGGCGCAAGAGGGCATACGGTATGGACTTTGTTGGACCTGGAGGTGCGAATCTGTCCGAACCTGTACAGGCAACATGCCGGTTTATATTTCACTCGTTGCGTTCATAGCTTTTTCCGTCCTGGCGCCTCATGCGTGGGCGTCATTTCCGCCGGATTCGCTACAGTCCGGATCGGGGGCGCTATCTCTGCACAGGACGGCGTTGTTGCAAGAGGACGAGGTGTTGTGGCTGGCCCGGTGCATCTACTCGGAAAGCGATCGTCCGGACGAGCAGCGGCTGGTTGCCTGGGTCGTGCGGAACCGTGTGGAAACAGGCTATCGTGGGGCCACATACCGAGATGTGGTGCTGGAGCCAATGCAATTTTCTGCCTTCAACACGCCTACGCCGCGACGGCAAAGGATTCTGAATCTGGATCGAAAATCTCCCAGCCCGGCATGGCAACGGGCGCTGCAGATTGCGGAGGGGGTCTACAGCGCCCCTTCCAATGAGCGGCCGTTTTCCATAACCACCCGGCATTTCTACAGTCCAATATCCATGGAAGGCGGCAGGACGCCGGAATGGGCGGAAAACGTTGCTCCGGTGGATATGGACCGGTTCGGCATCGATCCCTACCGTTTTTTATTTTTCGATCAGGTAGACGAGAACATTGCAGCGACCGTCTCACCCGGAAGGCCCATGACGGCGATGGAATCTGCGGGAAGCGCCCGGCGCAAGGGGAGCACAACCGGTTCAGGAAGGCGCAGGCTGCGGTTGAGTGGGCTGGTGGCGCGTCCGGCGCGTCCGTCCGTGGCAAGGCCGCAGAGAAGCCGGTAGCGACGAAGGGTTTGCGGAACCGGCTGTGGGGCTGCCGTATAAAGAGATTGAAGCCCTATTCCTACCTCTGTCTATGCTTCGCAAGCTTATTCATCTGCCACGCATAATGCTGATCGGGCTGGTTCGCGTTTATCAGCTCATTCTTTCTCCCCACTTGCCTGCGAGCTGCCGGTACACGCCATCCTGTTCGGAGTATGCCATGTTATCGCTTCGGAAATATGGCGCCGTCAGAGGCGCGATTCTTGCCGGCTGGCGGATAATGCGGTGCAATCCCTGGGGAGGGCATGGATATGACCCTCCTCGCTGGTTTGGAGAAGATGCCGTTCCGGAAAGCGAGGCTGATAAGGAAATAACAGGCTTCGACGACGAAACTTCCGGGATTCACCACCATCATGCCGCAGGGCACAGGGGTTAACATCCCTGGCTCCGGCGCAACAGGGAACGGCTTTTATCGTGGCTTATCAGGAGCACAGACAGCACGCCCGCGATATTGTGGTTCGCTGCGCCGTAATCACGGTGAGCGATACACGGACAAAAGACAGCGACCTGAGTGGAGCGCTCATAAAAGCGCGTCTGGCGGAAGAAGGGCATCCGGTGGTTGACCACCGGATCGTGCAGGACGAACCTGCACAGGTGGCGGCGATGCTGGATGAACTGGCAGGTCGGGTAGAGGTAGTGCTGCTGAACGGGGGGACCGGAATCAGCAAACGCGACACGACTTTCGAAGCGGTTTCCAGCAAGCTTGACAAGACACTCCCCGGCTTCGGGGAAATCTTCCGTATGCTCTCGTATCAGGAGATCGGGGCGGGAGCCATGCTTTCACGGGCTGTCGCCGGGGTGTACCGGGATACGCTGCTTTTCTCCATGCCGGGCTCCACTAACGCGGTCAAGCTGGCGCTGGAAAAGCTTATCGTCCCGGAACTGCGGCATCTCGTTTGGGAAGTTCTACGCCAGCGGTAAATCTTTTTGTATTTCTCGTGCAATCCTGTCACGGCGAATAAATGGTGAACATGGAGCGAAACGGTATGCTATTGGTGTATACCATCGAGGTCTTGTAGTGATGAAGTTCGGACACTGCATAGAACTTACAAGGGAGCCGCCCATGAACAGTGATAAAGCCGCAAGCTTGACGCAGGAGTGCGTAGCGCGCTTTCCGGTCGGGGAGCATACCGTTGTCATCCGTCCGGAAGCGCCCTCCGACTACCGGGAAGTGCGCGAGGTCAATGAGATCGCCTTCGGGCAGGCCGACGAAGCAGACCTGGTTGATGCGCTGCGTCTATCAGCCCGCCCCTATATCTCGCTGGTCGCAGTTGGGAATGATCGTATCATAGGACACATTTTCTTCAGTCCTATCCGGATCGATTTTTCCGACGAGAAACTTTCTGCACTGGCCCTTGCCCCGATCTCCGTATTACCTGGCTATCAAGAGCAGGGCGTGGGGACGCATCTGGTGCAGTGCGGCCTCAAGCTGTGCCGGCAAATTGGCTTTCGAATGGTGGTCGTGGTAGGGCATCACGATTATTATCCCCGGTTTGGATTTGAGCGGGCGGTAGATAGAGGGCTTGTTTGTGAGTTTTCAGTGCCTGATGAGGCTTTCATGGTTGCAGAATTGATCCCCGGTGTGCTGAAAGGCCGCAGGGGAGTGGTTCGATACCTTCCGGAATTCAGCAAGCTTGACGCGATCCAGGACTGAAGCACGCTCAACGGATTCTGCGATGGCAAAGAATGCGCTCAAAATTGGTTCGGTGGCTCAGATCGGCATTTATTTGCACTGGACCTTCGGACTGCTCGTTGCCGGAATTTTTGCCTACTACCTTTATCAGGGGAACACGGTTGCGTCTGCGCTGGCAGGGGTAGGTCTGATTCTCGCTGTCTTTCTGTGCGTGGTGCTTCACGAGTTGGGGCACGCGCTCATGGCGCGTAGGTATGGGGTTCCTACACGCGACATCACACTCTACCCGATTGGCGGTGTGGCCCGGCTTCAGCGCATACCAGAGGAGCCTCTGAAGGAGTTCTGGATTGCCGTTGCAGGACCGGCCGTCAACGTCGTGATTGCCTTGCTGCTGTTTGTGGTTGCCTTTGCCGGAGGCGCGCCTCTTTCGCCGCAACTGTTGATACATCCGGAAGCAGGGTTTCTGGGGACCATGGCGTGGATCAACGTACTTCTGGTTGGATTCAACATGCTTCCTGCTTTTCCAATGGACGGAGGGCGCGTCCTGCGCGCGCTCCTGGCTACGCGCATTCCTTACGCGAGAGCAACAGAGATCGCGGCCAACATCGGGCAAGGAATGGCTATTTTCTTCGGGTTGATCGGTCTCGTCGGTTTTAATCCGATCTTGCTGTTCATAGCATTGTTTGTTTACATCGGAGCGCAGCAAGAGGCGCGGCAGGCGATGATGAAATCGCTCACGCAGGGGATTTCAGTCGGGCAGGCGATGATGACGCGATTCCGAGTCCTGTCTCCGGAGGACACGCTGGATGTCGCCATAAAAGAACTTCTTGCAGGGGCAGAGCAGGATTTTCCGGTGGCGGCAGACGGCGAGATTCTGGGCATCCTAACGCGCAAGCAATTGCTGAAGACGTTGACGGAGAAAGGAAAGGATGTGCGCATCGGAGACGCGATTGAGCGTAACTGTTTGCCAATCGAGGATTCAGTTATGCTCGATCAAGCCTTTGAACAGATGCAGTCTTCGCAGTGCGCAACGGTTCCGGTCATACGGAAAGGGCAACTGGTAGGACTGCTGACGCTTGAGAACGTAGGGGAGTTGATGATGGTGTCTTCTGCTTTACGCAAAGTCGATGCGCCGCCGCCCCTGTCCCGGTAGGCGTTCCATGATGAAGTTTGCAAAGCGTGGGCCTGCAAATTACATTGAGATCAATAGTTTACTGCCTTTTTTATCGGGGCACGCCTGTTTGTCGGGACGAGAGTGAGACAGATCATCTGGAGGCTACAGGTACAGGAGTGCTGGAGAGAAAGGATACGTCCGATTGTCTAGCTCCAGGCCACATTTTGTGAAGCAAGCACGCCTACTTATCGTTGACGATCACCCCATCGTGCGGCATGGATTGGTAGAGCTGATCAGCCGGCAGGAAGGTTTGATGGTAAGTGGAGAGGCTGAAGAGGCTGAAGCTGCCCTGGCGCTGGTTCAGGCGAAGGCATTTGATATCGTGCTTGTTGACCTCTCTCTGCAAGGCCTTAGCGGGCTTGAGTTAATCAAGCAGGTCAAAGAGGCTTACGATAATCTTCCGATGCTTGTTCTTTCCATACACGACGAAGCCTTCTATGCGGAACGGGCGCTTCGCGCGGGGGCGCGAGGGTATGTCATGAAGCAGGAGCCTGTCGAGACGATCCTCTACGCCATCCGGCGGGTGCTTGACGGGGAAATTTATGTGAGCGACCGGGTTTCAAAAAAAATGCTTCACAAGTTTATCGGCGGAAAGCCGGAGCGGGAAGGCTCGCTCGTGGAGCGCCTGAGCGGCCGAGAACTTGAAGTTTTCCAACTCATCGGACAAGGTTACGGCACCCGGCAAATTGCCGAGATGCTTTTTCTGAGCATCAAGACGATTGAGTCGTATCGCGCCAAGATTAAAGACAAGCTGCGGCTCAAGAATGCCAGTGAGCTTATCCAACATGCTGTACAGTGGGTGCAGACAGTAGGGACGCAGGTAGATTGACCAGAGGCGCCTCTTTTGCAAAAGTCAAACTCTTTCCTGGACGATAACACAGCCCCTCTCTCCCTGCACAGCGCGGACCTGCCGGGAAAAATCGCGAGCGCCTGGATAGATGTCTGCGGCATGTCGATGCATACGCGCGTGGCGCTTGCGAAGTCGCGGCCACTGCATGAACCTGTAGTGCTCGTTCACGGACTTGGAGTTTCCAGCCGGTACATGGAACCGCTGATGCGATGCCTTGCAAGCAGCTATTCGGTTTATGCCCCTGATCTGCCTGGATTCGGCAAGAGCGAAAAGCCAGATCGGGCCCTGAACGTAACCGAACTGGCAGACGCGCTCGTTGGGTGGATGGATGCTGTGGGGTTGGGGCGCGTCTCTTTTGTAGCAAACTCATTCGGTTGTCAGGTAGTCATCGAACTTGCGGTGCGCCATCCACACCGTATATCAAAAGTCGTGCTTCAGGGCTTGACCGCCGAGACCGATTCGGCAGGATTGCTTATGCTCCGGCTGCTGATAGACGCTACCCGCGAACCGCTGTCGCTGCTTCCCATTGCGATATCCGACTATTTTTCGGCAGGCGTTTTTCGTATGCTGCGGACCTTGAATTATCTGGTCAAGGATTGCATTGAGCAGAAGCTGTCACAGATAAGCCACCCTGCCCTCGTTGTACGCGGCAGTCTGGATCCGATCATGTCGCGTGCATGGGCCGAGAAAGTTGTGGCGCTGCTGCCGAACGGAAGGCTTGCCGAGGCGCCGGAGGCTCCCCATGCCGTAAATTATGCAGCTCCGGGCCTCCTGGCTGACATGGTGCAGGCATTTCTGGAGGTTGAGGGCTCCGGCTAGAGGGCAAAGCTTCCGGTCCTGTCAAAGGGCTTTCCTCTTTCCGAGATGGAATGCCTTTCGTTTTAGCCCGAGCCGATTTCCGGAAAGCGGGCGCGGTCATGCAGCATTGAACCCTGTTCAGCGATGCTGTACCTTTGTATGCCAGCTTCTCAACAATGCAATCGTTTACATGAGACGTCGAACCAAGATTGTCTGTACGCTCGGTCCGGCTACATCCGACCCTGAGACCATTCGTTCCCTCATCGCCGCTGGAATGGACGTAGCCCGGCTGAACTTTTCGCACGGAAGCCACGACGATCATTGCCGGCTGATGGAGCATGTTCGGAAGGAGGCGCAGGCTCTGGGCCGGGTCGTTCCCATTTTGCAGGATCTTCAGGGACCAAAGATTCGGGTCGGAAAGATCAGGAATGGGGGCACGCTGATTCACAAAGGCCAGCAACTGATTCTGACCAACATACCTCTCGAATTCAGCGACAAAGAGCGCGCTTATGTAGACTACCCGACGCTGGCTGAAGATGTGGAGATCGGAGGGCGCATTCTGGTCGATGACGGGCTTATCGAACTGAAGATAGTGAAAATAGAGGGCGCCGATGTCGTGACGGAAATTGTAGTTGGCGGTGTGCTGCGTTCGCGCAAAGGCGTGAATTTGCCGCATATTCGGACCTCAACGCCGTCCCTCACGACGAAGGATCTGCGGGATCTGGATTTTGGTCTGGAAATGAATGTGGACATGATTGCCTTGTCCTTTGTGCGAAGCCAGCAGGATGTGCTGGACTTGGTGCGGCGCGTGCGCCAGTCGGGAAAGCGCGTCAGCGTGGTGGCCAAGATTGAAAAGCCGGAAGCCGTGCGTGATATCGATCACATCTTACGGGAAGCAGACGCCATTATGGTAGCGCGTGGGGATCTGGGCATAGAGATGCCGATGCAGCAGGTGCCAAGCACGCAAAAATCGATCATTCAGAAGTGTCTGGCGGCAGCCAAGCCTGTCATCACGGCTACACAGATGCTGGAAAGCATGATCGAGAATCCACGTCCTACCCGTGCGGAAGCCAGCGATGTAGCCAATGCTGTGCTGGACGGCAGTGATGCGCTTATGCTTTCTGGCGAAACCGCATCAGGAAAGTATCCTGTCCGCGCTGTGGAAGCAATGGCCGACATCATCAAGGAAGCAGAAACATACCGGCAACACTACCATTCCAAGTTTGATCTTCGCCCGGACTATCTTTCCCGGGAAGATGATGTGACAGACGCGGTGAGCTACACTGCTTACCAGCTTGCGGAACAGGTGGGAGCCGTTGCGATCGTGTGTCTCACGGCTTCCGGCGCGACGGCGCGGGCCGTTGCGCGGCACCGTCCAAGTATGCCTGTGGTCGCCTTTACCGATGACATCCGCGTGGTAGGGCAACTGGGAATCCTGTGGGGAACAAAAGGGTACGTCATACCTTTTCAGCGCGACACAGACGCGGGTATAAGTCTCGTACATCAAATGCTTTCCGAGCAGGGGATCGGGGTTCCGGGAGATCGGGTGGTCATCACAGCCGGAATGCCGCTGCCCTCGAAAGGCCGCACCAACATGGTGCATGTGAGCCAGATCTGAAGCGTGAAAGAAAGCGTGGAACAGCGAACGGTTGAATGCGCATGATGAAGTGATACCATTGAACAAACTTCAATGAAAATCTGTTCAGGTTTTCCGGCAGACAGGATTGCCGCCCTACCCGGGCAGGTTTCGTAGCCATCCCCTTTCGACTATCTGTTCGACGTTCTATGATGCGCCGGGGTCTGATTTTACTCTTATTGCCTCTGTTGTACGCCGGGTGTAGCTCCAGCTCTTTTGTTGGTCGCCGCGTCAACAACTTCACGGCCTACTACAATACTTTCTTCAATGCGGAAAAGTCTTTCAAGGAAGGTCTCAAGACGATAGAGAAGAAGGATGCAGCCGTCAACCGGGACCTGTACATGGCTCTTTTCACAGAGCCGGATCGGGCCTCGAACGTCAAGGGGTTTGAAGATGCCATCACAAAAAGCGCGGATGTGCTGCGTGGGCATTCGAATTCAAAGTGGGTTGATGATGCGCTTCTGTTGATTGGGAAATCCTATTTCTATCAGCAGAACTATGTGGGAGCGGAGCAGAAATTCAGGGAGGTGATAGGGTTAGGAGGGAAACTGCAAAATGAGGCGCAGTTCTGGCTCGCGCGGTCGCTGATTGCTTCGGGAGCGTATGAGGCGGCGGCTTCACACCTTCAGGAGAGTCTGAACCGCGAAGGGCTATCCTCGCATTGGGAATCCATGCTGCGACTGGCGCTGGGTGAACTGTATGTCAAGCGAAGCGAGTGGGAAGAAGCGGCAGCGCAGCTTGAGCAGGGGCTTGAGCGCGTGGGAGGGGATCTGGGCGCTCGGGCGCAGTTTCTGCTGGGACAGGTATATGAGACCATGGGGAAGCATCGGGAGTCGATAGCGGCTTTCGAACGGGTGCAACGATACCGGCCCCTGTATGATCTGTCTTACGCTGCTCAGGTAAGCGCTATCCGGGAGGAAGGACTGTACGGAGATGCGGAACGCGCTCTTCGGATGCTCCGGCGCATGGAACGCGACGATAAGAACTATGGCAACCGGGCGGAGCTCATGTTCTTGCGAGGCCGGGTCTATCATGCACAGGGACGCGCGGACGATGCACTGGAAGCATATGATGATTTGCTCTACGGCCGGAATACGGATCTGAACATTTCCAACATCCGAGGCCGTATTCACTATGCGCTCGGTGAACTTTTTCGGGATGAGTACCAGGATTTTCTGCTGGCATCTGCGCATTTCGATACGGCAGCGACGGCGCTTCCACAGGTGGGAAGCGCCGGAATAGCAGCGAGGGGAGCATCATCATCCGGAATCTCGGCTGTGAACTTCACGAAGGCTGCAATCACGGACGGCTCGCAGCAAGCGCAGGTGTTCAGGAGTTTTTCCACGATCTGGGAAAACGTCAGCCTGATGGATTCGCTGCTGCAACTGGGCAGTCTGGACGACGAGGCGTTCAAAGAGACCATTCATGAGATCCGCGTTCAACGGGGCCGGGAAATGGAGGCGCAACGGCGCGAACAGAGCCGGCGGCAGGCAGAGCAGGGTTTTCAAGGCGTAGAAGATCTGGCGCAGCGCAACACTGGTCCAGGCTCCTCGCCCGGATCTCAGCAGGATGCCAATTCAGGATTTCTGTTCCACAAGAACCCGGTTCGTGTGCAAGACGGATGGGCCAGTTTCGTGAACCGATGGGGAGAGCGTCCGCTGGCGCCGAACTGGCGGCGCCTGGAAGCTCTATCGGCGATCGCGCAGACAGAGGCAGAGGGCCTGCAAGGCGATTTTGCGACTTCGGCGGCGGTAAACATGGGCGATGTCGGATTGCCTGTGGTTGATTTTTCTGCGGTGCCCCGTGATTCGCTCAGCACAAGCAGAATGCTTGCGGATCGCGCCGTAGCCCGCTACGAGATGGCAAATTCGCTTTTCCTTGCCATGCAGCGGCCCGATTCGGCGGCTATCTGGTATCGCAGGGTGATTGAAGAAGATGGCGATCAGCCTGTAGCGCAGCGGGCGTACTATGCGCTTGCCGAAGTGCAGCGGTCGCTTGGGGACACGCTTGCAGCGAACCGCATCTATGAACAGATGCTGCGAGAATATCCCGGCTCGGAATTCACGTCGCGGATTCGGGAGCGGCTGGGGATGCCGGTCGCTGTGGAGCAGGCTCCTGATTCAACCGCTCTGGCTGAGGAGGCTTATGCACACGCCTATCAGCAGTGGGAACGGGGACGCCACGCGACAGCCATCCGCGAGATGCTCAGCGTGGCGGCTTCCTATCCGACAACAGAAACGGCTCCGCGTGCGCTGCTGGCTGCCGGATCTGTCTATTCGGACTGGGCCAAAAAGGATAGCCTTGACCTGTTGGGATCTTTCCCGCTTGCGCTGCCCGACTCGCTTCTGAAAGCGAGCGGCCTGGTCAAGAGAGAGAAGGCCAAGCCTGCTGCTGCACAGGAAGTTGAAGGGCCACTCGCCGCTTCTGATTCACTCGCAGGAACCAGGCAGGATTCCGTTGCCGTTCCGCCTGGAGTGCGGGATTCGCTCCTTGTTCAACGAGAGGATCCTGCAGATTCCCTGGCTGCTGTAGCAGATACTATGGCGTTTGCCGCAGATACGGTGATTGCTGTAGCAGATACCACGGCGCTCGTTGCAGAGGCGCCCGTGGAGCCTGCTGACTCACTGCGTCAGAGGACAGACAGCCTGAGCGTTTCCGAGTCCGCCAGGATGGATTCGGTTGCCGCCATTCCGGAAACCACATGGTTGAACCTTGAGGATCTTTACGCCAGCATTTCAGACGTTTATCCTGAGTCGGCTTATGCCCGGCGGGCGCGTATCGTGCTAAAGGTTCTGGAAGAGGAACGCGCTGCCATGCAAGCCCTGAAGGATTCAATGGCTGCCTCTGCGGCTGCGCTTGTTGACTCGGCGGCTGTGGAGCCGTCAAGGATGGATACTTCTTCTGCCGGGCTGACGCTGGCTCCCGACGATGCGTTGGGGGATAGCGTTGCCGTGCAAGCAGGTCAGGAGACGACAGTTTCGGGCGTTGCTGAAGAAACGGGACTTAGTAAACGGGAATTACTTCGGCGTCAGGAGCGGGAGGAGGCGCGTGCTTCCGGTGAAGCCGCAGCGCCAGATTCTACCGGCCCGATACAAGCTGTGCCTGACACTTTCGCCGTTCAGCAGCAAAGGATGCACCGCCAACCGGCGTCGGGGGACCCGGTCTCAGATAGCCTTTCGGCTTCGCCGTCTGTACCTGTAGATAGTTCAGGCGTTGCCGCAGTGCTTTCCGAAAGCGGGCGGCAAGCCGAAGAAAGCGCCGATTCAGTCTCAGCGCCTTCGGAAGTTTCCCTTTCGGCTGTTGATCGGGAAGGTATGGAGCAGGCTGATAGCACGGTCAGCAGGCGCAACGAAGGGGCCGGCTGGACGCTCATTATCGGCTCTGAAGCGGAACGCAACCGCGCACAACTTCAGGCAGATCGCTTTTCCCAGGCGTTCGATGCACTCGGCTGGCCTGTCCTGGTTCTTGAAGGGGATTCACCGGAAGGCAAGCGTTACCGTGTAGCTGCAGGGCATTTTTCCAGCAAGTTGGAAGCGCAGGACGCAATAGACAAGTATGCAAACATGCTTCCACAGGATGTCTGGATGATGCATCTTCCGCAAGAGTGAGCGCCCGATCTTCCTGGCAAGCATCTCAAAAAACGGGTATGTGTGGAAACGCAACGATTTATTAAAGCGTGCGTTCAAGTTTCGTATTGGTTGGCATGGATTGACCGGTTCGTGCCTCATTCTATAGACTAGGATTGCCTTATGGCGCAGAACGAGCGCAAGAAACTAAAGCTGGGAAAAAACGACGATTCCCCGGAGATAGGATCCCGTCTTCCAGAACGGCGGCCCAAGTTTTCCTTGTGGATTTACCTGGCGATCTTCCTGGCTCTGCTGGTCCACTTCTTCATTATCATGGGCGGGGCAGAACCTAACACGATTGAGTATAGCAAATTCCTCAAGTACGTAGAGGACGGCTATGTCAAGAGTGTTGTGGTCGTAAACGACAGGCGTATCGATGGAGAATACACGGAACAGGCGGTTCAGGAAAGAAAGGTAGAGCTTGCCAAGCCTCCGCAGAATCTGCTGGGCGGCAACACGGAAGTTACGCCCAACCGCTTTGTGACAGTCAAGCCGGATGACCACGATCTGACGCAATTTCTCAGGGATTACAATGGTCGCGCAGAGGAGTCAGGTGCGACGACGACGGTTTCCTTCAGCGCAAAACAGGAAGAAAACTGGTTTGGCGGCCTGCTGACGTGGGTTTTCCCTATTCTCATCATCGTGGCCCTGTGGATGTTCCTGATTCGCCGGATGAACCCTGGCTCGCAGGTGCTCAACATCGGCAAGAACAAGGCTGTGCTGTTCGATTCGATGAGCGAGCAGAAGCTGACATTCAAGGACGTGGCCGGGCTTGACGAAGCGAAGGAAGAAGTTGTCGAGGTTGTTGAATTTCTTAGAAATCCGAAGAAGTTCACGAAACTGGGCGGCAAGCTGCCAAAGGGGGTGCTTCTGGTCGGGCCGCCGGGCACCGGCAAGACCCTGCTTGCCAAAGCGGTGGCCGGAGAGGCCGAAGTGCCGTTTTTCTCTCTTTCCGGGTCGGACTTTGTCGAAATGTTTGTCGGGGTAGGGGCAGCGCGTGTGCGCGACCTGTTCCGCCAGGCCAAAGAAAAGGCGCCCTGCATCATTTTCATCGATGAGATTGACGCTATAGGAAGGTCCCGTGGAAAGGGGATGATGATTGGCTCCAATGACGAGCGCGAGAACACGCTTAACCAGCTTCTCGTCGAGATGGACGGATTCAACACGGATAAAGGCGTCATCATCATGGCGGCTACGAACCGGCCAGACGTGCTCGATACCGCGCTGTTGCGTCCGGGACGTTTTGACCGGCAGATCCTCATTGACAAGCCGGATCGGCGAGAGCGTGAGGATATTTTCAAGGTGCATACGCGCAATCTGATTCTGAACGATGATGTCCATCTGGAAATACTGGCGAGCCAGACTCCGGGCTTTGCCGGCGCAGAGATTGCCAACGTCTGCAACGAGGCTGCGCTGCTGGCAGCCAGAAAGGACCGGGAATCGATCAAAATGGAGGACTTCGAGCACGCTATTGACCGTGTCATCGGAGGATTGGAGAAGAAGAACAAGATTATTTCTCCCGACGAGCGAAAGATCGTTGCTTATCACGAGGCTGGACATGCGATTGTTGGCTGGTTTCTGGAAAACACGGATCCTGTTGTGAAGGTATCCATCGTTCCGAGAGGTCTGGCTGCGCTTGGCTATGCACAGTACCTGCCCGAGGAGCGTTATCTCTACACCCGTGAAGCCCTGATAGACCGCATGACGATGGCGATGGGAGGACGTGTAGCGGAAGAAATCATCTTTGGCCGTATTTCGACCGGGGCGCAGAATGACCTAGAGCGCATTACGAAGATGAGTTATGCAATGGTGGTTGACTATGGAATGAGCGAACGAATCGGGTACGTCAGTTTCAATATTTCTACACGCGCCAGCGAAGGTCCCGTCTTTGATAAGCCATACTCTGACGATACGGCTTATATGATTGATCAGGAAGTGAAGGCCATTATCGAGGATGTCAGAGAACGGGCGCGACGGATTCTTGAAGAGAAACGGGACAAGTTGGAGGAGATGGCGCAGGCGCTTCTGGTGAAAGAGCTTCTTGGGCCGAAGGATCTCGTCGAGATGCTGGGCAAGCGTCCGTATGGAGAGTATGTTTCCTACAATGGGAAACACGAGGAGGTTGAGGATGTCATCGAGATCGACGAAGTCCCGGAAGGCGCAAGAGTTGATCCGGACCAGCAAGATGAAGCCGGAGGAGATGGAATAAGCAAGGAAGAATCAGGCAAGGCGGGCAGGACCTGATTCCAGCACCCTGTGAAAAGGCATCTGGTTGGAAAGAAAGTGCAATACAGAAAAAGGGAGCGGCGAAGATTGCCGCTCCCTTTTTCCTGGTTTTTAGAAACCGTCTGGCAAATTGACGTGGGCGCCGGCCGGGCTCCCTACAGAGAGCCTACCTTTGCTCAGTATGACACGGTAGGCTGGGGCCGCCGATTCCTTACCGGGATTGTCATCAGGTTGTGTGTTTCATAGCTTACAGGCCCTCTGTCTAGCGGGGCGCCATTTACCAAGTCGTTTCCTGGGGGAAAAGCTTTTTCCAACTCCGGCGAGGCAGGCCGAAGCCTGGAGATATATTGATATATACAGGCATATCTTTATTTAGTTATTAAAACAGGCGGTAAGGGCAGTAAAGGGGACATTTTTACTCTTTCTTAACGATAAATCTTGAACAAATGGCCTGCCAGCTATTATATTACAAAGCTGTATCTAAACGGCCCGATAGGGGTCGCGTATTATTTTAAGGCCATCGTTCTACAACAAGAGGAGCAAACGTGCCAACGATTCAACAGCTCGTTCGCAAGGGGCGAAGTTCCAAAGTCAAGAAGACGAAGTCGCCGGCGCTTTCTTCGTGTCCGCAGCGCCGGGGAGTATGCACCCGTGTCTACACGACGACGCCTAAAAAGCCGAACTCGGCGCTTCGCAAGGTTGCCAAGGTGCGTCTCACGAATCAGGTTGAAGTGATTGCATACATTCCTGGCGAGGGGCACAACTTGCAGGAGCACTCGATTGTTCTGGTGCGCGGGGGCCGCGTCAAGGATTTGCCGGGCGTCAAGTATCACATTGTGCGCGGGGCGCTTGATGCTGCCGGTGTGGCAGACCGCAAGAAGTCCCGTTCCAAGTATGGCGCCAAGCGGCCCAAGAAATAAAGAGCAGCTTTCTGTTTTGCTCTCCGGAGGCCGCACTTTTGCGGCAGTAACGTAAGCTTCATTCATATTCAAATAAGGAGCGCCACCGTGCGCTTCTGTCTCGATCCGGCGCTGGGCCGGGGTTTCGCCTGAAGCCGTCTGCCAGCCGTTCGAGATCCGGGAATAAGACAATTATGCGTAGAAAAAGAGCAGAGCGGCGTGCCGTATCGCCTGATCCCCTCTACAACGATGAGTTGGTTTCGCGTTTCGTCAGCAGTGTGATGCAGCGCGGCAAACGGAGCGTGGCACAGCGCATTGTATACGGTGCATTCAATGTGATCGAAGAGCGCGGTGATGAACAGGGAGTAGAGGTGTTCAAAAAGGCGGTCAACAATGTGGCGCCACTGGTGGAAGTTCGCAGTCGCCGTGTTGGGGGCGCCACCTACCAGGTGCCTGTTGAAGTTCGGCCTGACCGCCGCCTTGCGCTGGCCTTTCGCTGGCTGATCCAGTATGCCCGTGCACGCAACGACAAAAGCATGGCAATGCGTCTGGCTAACGAATTGATGAGCGCAGCGCGTGGCGAGGGCGGCGCTGTGCGCAAGAAGGACGACACGCACCGTATGGCAGAAGCGAACAAGGCTTTTTCGCATTTCCGCTTCTAAAGGTGCAGACAGCAGGAAAATCAGCGCTGGAAGATGGGTGCTGTTAGATCATGTGACGAAAGTCGCTGTATTGTTTCGAGATAAAAAACTATGGCTGGCAATAACGAATTCTCGCTCGAGCAGACTCGCAATATTGGGATCATGGCCCATATTGATGCGGGTAAGACGACGACGACCGAGCGTATTCTTTTTTATACGGGCCGTCTGCACCGGATGGGTGAGGTGCATGAAGGCGGCGCTACGATGGACTGGATGGAGCAGGAAAAGGAGCGTGGAATCACGATTACGAGCGCTGCCACCACCTGTTTCTGGAAGGACCATCGGATCAACATCATTGACACGCCGGGCCACGTAGACTTCACCGTAGAGGTAGAACGTTCGCTGCGTGTGCTGGACGGGGCCGTTGCTCTTTTTTGTGCAGTTGGAGGCGTTGAGCCGCAAT
>CBDUBU010000037.1:0-19733 GCA_965365465.1 uncultured Rhodothermaceae bacterium | reverse complement strand
AGGGTCAGCGGGTGCAGGCGCGTGCCGGCGCCGCCTCCCAGTATCACTGAGATTAACTCATCCATATAAGAAGACTACCGAAATTATTTTAAGCTCTGGGAAACTCAGGGTAGCAAAGTCCCTCTCCTGACGCCAGCCTCGACAGGTTAATTTTCTTTGACGGCTAGTATTTTCACAATTTGCGCATATTGTTGCCGCCTTTCCATTGTATTTCATCCCTTTCCAGGAAAAGAGCGCTTGCGGCTGATGTTTGAAAAACTGTCTGGCAGTTATGAAACCGCTCGCGGTTCCCGGAAGGATTTTGCGGTTTTCAGGTCTTTTTCTGTGGCTTTACGCTCAGGCAAAACGTCCCTTTTGACCGTCGATTCAAGCGGTTTCTGCGAGCCAAAACCCGCTTGAATCGACGATCAAATTGCATAACACCCTCTAGATATCTCCAAGTGCAGGCCGGATCAAAATTTCTTCTACTACGCTACGGTCGCTTAGACGGTATGCATCCAGCACAGCCGCCGCAATGTCTTCCGAGGGCATGAAGCGTTCCTCAGGCAGATCTACGCCTTCCCAACTGGGCGTATAGACAGCGCCCGCGAGAATGGTCGTAACACGAATCCCTGCGCCTTTGGTCTCCTCGCGCAGGGCGCGCGCCAGCCCGAGCAAGCCATGCTTGGCCGCACAATAGGCTGCGCCTTTCGGATATCCGCGAATAGATGCGACAGATCCCATGAAAAAGATGGCGCCTCTGGAAGCCCCGATCATAGCATCCAGAAAAGCTCTGGTCACAAGAAAAGCACTGGTCAGGTTAACCTCTACCTGTTCGCGGAAGATGGCAGCCGAGGTGTCACGCACAGATCCCGGACGAAAGAGACCGGCATTGTTTACCAGGACGGCTGGAGGTCCCCAACGCTCCATGATTTCTCGCGCAACCCTGTCCACAGCCTGCTCGTCCGTCACATTGCATGGATAAACTGCGACTTCGGCGCCACGCGCCCTGCACCGCGAAGCTGCCGATTGGAGGTTATTCTCATTGCGAGCAATCAGCGCCACGCGCGCACCCGGCTCGCCTGAAAATGCCGTCGCAATGGCAAGTCCTATCCCCTGGCTGGCTCCCGTAATAACATAGTCTGGCATAGGGCGTCAGGTCGAACTAATCAGGCGCATGAATTCAGCCCGTGTGGTAGCGTTTTCGAGAAACTCGCCGCTCATGCCGCTCGTCGTCGTATGTGAATGCTGTTTCTCGGCGCCACGCATCATCATGCACAAGTGTTGCGCTTCTATCACGACAGCCGCACCCATCGGCTGAAGGACCCGGTCGATGGCATCCCTGATCTGAATGGTGAGCCGCTCCTGCACCTGGAGCCTTCGCGCAAAAACATCGACCACGCGCGGTATTTTACTCAACCCGACAATTTTCCCGTTCGGGATATAAGCCACATGAACCTTTCCGAAAAAGGGAAGCATATGGTGCTCGCACAGGGAATAGAGTTCTATGTCTTTGACCAGAATCATCTCGCTGTAGCTTTCCTCGAACAGCGCCGAGCGAAGAATCTCATCCGGATCGAGTGAATACCCGTGTGTGAGAAACTGGTAGGCTTTTGCAACCCGCTCCGGAGTCTTTACTAATCCCTCTCGTTCGGGGTTCTCCCCGAGCACGCTCAGGATTTCAGACACTTTCCCGGCAAGGCTTTCCGTGACATCATCCTTGTAGACATCATTACGCTGGTACAAAACCGGCGCTTTATAGTCTATTTCGCCGTTTGAAGCCGCCCTTCCGGCCATGCGTCTTTCCTGTTCATCCTCTTGATTACGATTCATTCTATCCTCGGATTACCGCTTTGCTTAGTCTCCCCGGTATTCTGCTACATTGCGCTCTGTTTCAAACAACCGAACTGCGTGGAGCCGTCCGGCAGGAACAAGCGGCTCCAGTTCTTTCCAGAACGCGATCACCAGATTTTCCGTGGAGGGGATGATCCCCTGGAGAAAAGCCACCTCCAGATTGAGATTGGCATGATCGCATTGATCCAGGATGCGTTCCTGGATGATCTGCTTCAATGCGCCCAGGTCTACGACGTACCCTGTTTCCGGATCAGGTTCCCCTGCAACAGTAACTTCCAGCGTGTAATTGTGACCGTGCCAGTTAGGGTTGTTGCATTTGCCAAAAGTGGCGCGGTTCCATTCATCTGTTTTGTCCGGATTGTGGAGCCTGTGGGCAGCATTGAAATGAACTTTGCGCGTGACGTAGACGGTAGGCATTCGCCTTCAGAAGAAAACCGGTGCATAGCAACGATGGAAACAACATTATTAGAACCCCTCCGGCATCGGTCCCGTTCCTGATGCATGGGGCGTAAGGATAAGCTTGCGGCAATTATGAGTTTTCCCAGCCTTGAGTCAGAGGGGATAGGCGAAAGTCTTCACGAGCCGGGCATTGAACAGCTTGATGCGCTATATTGGGCGGCAGCCCTCGTCAAATCTTAACGCTTGCCATGACAGAAAAGACCCTCTTCCAGAAAATCGCTGATCGAGAAATTCCGGCGGATATTGTATACGAGGATGAGCAATGCCTTGCGATCCGCGACATTCACCCGCAGGCGCCGACGCACCTGCTCATTATTCCTCGCAAGGTTATCCGGAGTCTTGAGGAGTTGTTGGAAACCGATGCCTCGCTGATCGGGCACTTGTTCGTTATTGCCCGGATGCTAGCCGACCGAAATAACCTGACAGGAGGATACCGCACCGTTTTCAACTGTGGGCCGGATGCCGGGCAATCGGTCGATCATTTGCACCTGCATCTGCTTGGAGGGCGCAAACTGTCCTGGCCTCCCGGATAATTGCAAGGCTGTAGAGGGATATGTTTTGACGATGAAAGTGCAGTGGCTATGTCCTCTACCCGACTTCTCGTTCTTTCTCTCATGTGCCTTATCGTTGTGCCGGGATCCTTGTTTACGCTTCCACGGAACGCCGAGGCTCAACCTGTTCGCCGCCTTGAAACAGGTTACGTACGCGACGTAAACCGCTACCGCTGGACGGCGGCAGCCGAATTCTCGGACAACGTCGCAGGTTGGGATGCACGGGTGCGCGACTTCTTCTCGTCTGATGCCTTTGTGCTGTTCGGCAATCGCGTAAGCTTCCGCGACGAAAACCAGTTGCTCTGGCTCTTCAGCCGGCCTTTCAACCAACGCATAACAGCCAGCATCCACGGGCGTTCTGCGTGGTTTAGCCAGAGCCGTGTGCTCAGTCAGGATATGTATGCAGGAGTCCTTGTCAGCCCCTACCGTTCTGCGCAGGCAGAGCCTTTTGTGGGTCTGGCATGGGATCAGAGACCGGGCGCCGCTATCTCGGACGGACTGACCCCACTCCGAACCGATGTTGGACCAGCCTATGGGATGCGGCTCGCGCTTACCCCCCCACCCCTTCAGGATTACCGTTTGACATTTTACGCCGACGGAAACAGGCAACTCATCAATCCGCGCCGTGGTCACGCCGTCCACATTGCAGGGTCTGCCGAAAAGACTTTTGAAAACACCCGAATTGGGGCGACGGTCGCGTATGCCAACCTCCGCAGAGACGCCTATCAGTCGATTTCCTTTCTCAACCGCGATACACAGACAAACAGCCTTTCAGAAACCATAGAGGCTACCACAAGCGATACGCTGCTGGCCTCGCTTACCCTTGATGCTCCTGTCTACCGCAGGCTCCATTTGACAAGCAGGCTTGACCTGGGGCTAACGAACCGATTCGTACGGATACGTCAGGCTCCTGCGGATGCGCTATTTTTTGACACGGATTTTAACCGGCGTGCGCTCGACGCTGAAGTCGCGCTGGCCTATGAGGACGCACGCCTTACGAGCAGGCTGGCTGTTGTAAGCGGCGCTGAACTGGAACGCCGCCGGCTGGCAAACCGCGACGACCTGCCTCCGACGCAGGCGGCCCAGAAAGGCAACACGCTTCAACAGGCTGACTACGACCGGGGGCACCTATCCGTCCTTGCACAAATGCGCGCCCTTTTCAGCCCACGGGTAGCGCTGACATTCGACGCCACAGCTAGTATCCTCCGGCACGATACGCCTGCGATGAACTCGGACGACCGTGACGAAGCTTATCAGAGCGCCCAGTTAGGCCTGCTGCTGAAGCTGAACCGGTATGTGCAGATGGATCTGAATCTCTTCGGCACGTCCTATCACACCGTGTATCTTGGCGCAGATCGTTCCGGAGAGAACAACGTGCAGCGCTCTCTACGGCTGCGTCCGGGCATCCAGTGGATGCCCTCCTCCTATACACGCATTCGTTTTGGTTCAGAGGTTCGGGCAACTTACACTGTTGACGATTTTACATTGCCCGGCAGACGCCCGAAAGACCAATCTGCACGAGAGCTTCGGTACGAAGTGGAATCCGAACACACGCTGGAAGGAGGATCCCGGCTGCTTGCCGGCGGCAGCGTAAGCAATCTTTTCCTCGGCAGGCTGCTCTGGAATCAATTTGCCGAGATCCCTTCCGATACACTGCGCACCTACAGCGGCTGGATTCACGTGCAAAGCGGAAAGCGCATTGTGGCGGATGTTGGGTTCCGCTTCTTCATTCGCAGCGACTTCGACCGCGCGGTTACGGTTCGTTATGACCTTGTCGGCGCGGACGAAGCTCCTCTGCGCGATGCATCCGGGGAACCACTCACAGGCAGCATATCGCGCCCCGGACGCGCCTGGATCGCGCAGATGGGTCCTACCTGCGCAATAATATGGCCCATGCAGCACAACTCCCGAATCCGTCTCGACGGCTGGCTGAACGTGCAGCGCGTCTCCCAGCACCTGTATGGATCGCTTCCCGAGGCTGCCGCAGACCGGATCCGGCAGAGCGCCCGGCGTGGAACCAGAACCATTATTCCTAACGTTTCTCTATCGGTTCTATGGAACTTGTAGAGACCGAACGATGCCCCGGCCTCATATTCAAAGCAAAACCCTATGCCGATAAAAACACTAGGAGTTACCGGAGGGATCGGAAGCGGCAAAACAACGGTCTGCCGGATCTTTGAGGAACTAGGGGCAAGAGTTTTTTACTCGGATGCCGAGGCCAAACGCCTGATGCAGGAGGATCCCAAGCTCCGCTCCGAAATCAGGGCAGGGTTCGGCGAAGAGAGTTATGACTCACAAGGAGTTTTGAACAGGCGCTTTCTTGCGGAGAAAGTGTTTGGCAGTGCGGAGCAGGTGACTCGCATCAATCAGATCGTACACCCCTATGTGTTTCGCGCCTTTGAACAACACAAAGTGGATGCGGAGCGCGACGGCGCACCTCTGCTCATTCAGGAGGCTGCACTGATCTATGAGTCGGGGGCCGACCGAATGCTCGATGCCGTAGCCGTGGTGGATGCCTCCCCGGACGCGCGTGTTGAACGCGTGGCGGCGCGCGATGGGACGACACCCCAACAGGTGCTCACGCGGATGAAACACCAGCTTCCTCCTGATGAATTGCGCAGGCGCGCCGATGTGGTGATTGAAAACAATGGCTCACACGAAGACCTGCGCCGGCAGGTTGAGATGCTGTACCAAAGGCTCGTATCTCCCTGAGAACCTTCTGCGTTCAAAAAGAGCCTAAAAATCACCTCCACCCAGCAGCTTGATCTTGTCACGGTCGTGGGGGATGTGCCCGAATGCGTTTCGGGTGTCGAGAATGCAGCGGGCGTGCCGCACAATCATGCTGTAGGGAAAGGCGCTATGCTCCGTCAGAATTACCGTCACGTCATGGGCCTGCAATGCTTCTTCGGTCAGGTCTACCGACTCCATTTCCTGCAGCCCTGACTGCGTTCCGATCGTAATCTTCGGTACGTGCGGATCGCTGTAGCGGATATGCTCCACACCCTTGTCTTTCAGCAACTCGATAACCTTGAATGCCGGCGAGTGGCGTGTGTCGTCTACATTCTTTTTGAAGGCAACGCCGAGAATCAGTACTCTGGCATCCCTCAAACGCACGGGCTGCTCTGCGATAGCGTGGAAAATGGCATCTACTACATAGAAGGGCATTTCCTCGTTTACTCGCGCCGATAGCGTGATGAAGTTTGTCTCGAAGTCGTACTTGCGGGCCAGCCACGAGAGGTAATACGGGTCAATCGGGATGCAATGACCTCCGAGGCCGGGACCCGGATAGAACGGCATGAACCCGAATGGTTTGGTTGCCGCCGCTTCCACCACCTCCCACATCGAGATGCCTCCCATGCGGTCGCACAGCCGCGCCAATTCGTTGACCAGGGCGATATTTACACTCCGGAATATGTTCTCCAGCAGCTTCTCCATCTCAGCCACTTTCGGGCTTGACACCGGGTGGACGTGTGTGACGATCTGCTGCATTGCCATACAGGTCAGTTCCGTACACGCTTTCGTAACGCCTCCAACGACCACCGGCGTGTTTGCCGTTGTAAACTGCTTGTTGCCCGGATCAATACGCTCGGGACTGAAGGCCAGGAAGTAGTCCCGTCCCAGATGCAGACCCCGTTCCCGTCCATGCTCTTCGAGGATAGGTTGCACCAGCTTTTCGGTGGTGTCGGGATAGGTGGTGCTTTTGAGCACGATGAGATGACCCGCACGGAGGTGTTTCGCAATAGCCTCTGCCGCCGAACGGATGTAAGAAACGTCCGGATCCTTATGCTCTGTAACCGGCGTGGGAACGCAGATGAAGAAGATATCCACCTCGCCGGAGGAGTTGAAATCGTCTTCCGCCGAGAAAGCGCCTGCTTCGACCACGCGCCGGAGATCATCGTCGGCGACATCCTCTATGTAGTTGCTGCCCGTGTTGAGGCGCAGCACCCGTTCCTTGCTCAGGTCGATTCCAAGCGTCCGGAAGCCTTTCGATGCGAACTCGACGGCCAGCGGCAGACCAACATAGCCCAACCCTACGACGCCGATTCGTGCTTCCCTTGTATTGATCTTATCCCAGAGGTCGCGGCTCGCACCGGTCATTTTGGGAGCAACAGATGTTTCGGCGGCCGTGTTTTTCGTAGACATAACGGGTTACCTGAACGAGCATTTGGAACGGATTCTTGCAAAACTGCTAAGTATAGCAAAGTGTATACACTTAAGTGATGTCTCGGTAATGCAATTCTCTATGAAAATGAAACCATAAATCCGCAGGCGTAGTTTGGGGCTATATTCCCGGTTAGCATTGGAGCTGCCGTTGCAAACTTGACAACAGACCTGCATGACGGTATATTGGGTGTTCATCTGAAATCGGGTCCTTAGCTCAGTTGGTTAGAGCGCTACGTTGACATCGTAGAGGTCGGTGGTTCGAGCCCACTAGGACCCACCAGGACAGTATTGCTTCGTGTTCCTTTTGTGCGATTCAGAAGCGCTCCATCGAACTGCCGATGGGGCGCTTTTTTCGTAAGATGGGCGTCCTTCCCCGATGCCGGCGTTCAATGGGACGGAAGGTTTGATTATGGATAAAGATATGATTTCTATTACTCTACCGGATGGATCCAGACGTGAATATGAGAAAGGCGTTACGGGCTACAAAGTCGCCGCCGACATCTCAGAGGGCCTAGCCAGGCATGCGCTGGCTGTAAAAGTAAACGGTCAGGTGCGCGACTTGCATCGCCCAATCGAGCAGGATTCAGAACTTCAGGTCCTTACCTGGGAAAATCCGGAAGGCAAGGCTGTCTACTGGCACTCCTCTGCGCACCTCATGGCTGAAGCGCTTGAGGCCCTGTTTCCCGGCGTCAAGTTTGGAATCGGCCCTGCCATTGAAAACGGATTCTATTACGACATTGATCTGGGTGGACAAAAGCTCTCGCAGGAAGACCTCGAAACGCTGGAAAACAAGATGCGCGAACTCGCCAGGCGCGACGTTGCCTATGAATGCCGGCCGGTTTCAAAACAGGACGCTCTCGATTATTTCACGCAAAAGGGCGACCCTTACAAGCTTGAGCTTATCCAGGAGCTTGAGGACGGCAGCATTACGCTGTATGAGCAGGGCAACTTCGTCGATCTGTGCCGTGGTCCTCACGTACCGTCTACAGGCGTTCTAAAAAACCCCAAGCTGCTCTCGGTCGCAGGCGCTTACTGGAGGGGCGATGAGAAGCGTCCCCAGCTTACACGTATTTACGGGATCACGTTTCCGAAGAAGAAGGAGTTGGATGCGTATCTGGAACGGCTTGAACTGGCGCGGCAGCGCGACCACCGTAAGCTGGGCCGGGAACTGGAGCTTTTTACAACTAGCCCGCTCGTAGGGCCGGGTCTGGTGTTATGGATGCCGAAAGGAGCCATCCTCCGGGAGACCCTCTCCAATTTTTTGCGGGAAGAGCAGATAAAACGCGGGTACCAGCCTGTCGTGACGCCGCATATCGGACGCTTGGAGTTGTATCGCATGAGCGGGCATTACCCTTATTACAAGGATGACCAGTTCCCGGCCATGCTCGAAGGAGAGGAAGACGGGTATCTGCTCAAACCCATGAACTGCCCGCACCATATCCAGATCTTTGCCGACCGCCCTCATTCTTACCGGGAACTGCCCATACGCTACGCTGAATTCGGCACCGTGTATCGCTATGAGCAGTCTGGCGAACTCGGCGGACTTACAAGGGTGCGCGGCTTTACGCAGGATGACGCCCATATCTTCTGCCGCCCTGACCAGGTCAAAGATGAATTCAAGAACGCCATTGACCTTACGTTAACCGTACTCAAGGCGCTCGATTTTACCAGCTATAAAGTTCAGGTATCTCTCCGCGATCCGGAAAACAAACAGAAGTACGTTGGAGAGGATGCTCAGTGGGATCAGGCGGAAAAGGCAATCCGTGAGGCCGCAGCGGAAATGAACCTGGAGACCGTAGAAGCTATTGGCGAGGCTGCATTTTACGGCCCTAAGCTAGACTTCATGGTGCGGGATGCTCTCGGCCGCGAATGGCAGCTTGGCACCGTGCAACTCGATTACAATCTGCCGGAGCGCTTTGACCTGACCTATATCGGCGAGGACAATCATAAACACCGTCCAGCCATGATCCACCGTGCGCCTTTTGGCTCGCTGGAGCGATTCACCGGGGTGCTGATCGAGCACTGTGGAGGCAACTTCCCAACCTGGCTTGCGCCGGTACAGGTTGCCGTGCTGCCTATCGCACAGGATTTCTTTGATTATGCACAGGAGGTCGGGGAAGCCCTTCGGAGCGCTGGTCTGCGCGTCGAAGTCGATCTCCGCAACGAGAAAATCGGATATAAAATTCGTGGCGCGGAGGTGCAGAAAGTGCCTTACATGCTTATCCTGGGAAGCCGTGAAGCCGAGGAAGGTGTTGTAGCAGTGCGCGAGCACCGGAAGGGAGAACAGGAAACGGTTGATCTTGCCTCTTTCCTCGCCAGTATTAAAAGTGAAATCGCCGTCCAGCTTCAACGCGAGGTTACTGGATAAGGGGCAATATGCGCCGGCTCCCGCGATGCCTCGGCCACATCGGCCTTCCGAAAAAAAACTGTTATTTGTAGTTTTACTCATGCGGCCCATGCTCCCCATCCGCAAGTCATGTTTTTGGAAACATGACTTGTTTATCTGCGTGTGACATCCTTGGGCTTACCAAATTAATTGCTATATTTTTCCAGACTCCTCGTTGAGGAAAACAGCCACATTTACTTAAACCAAACCCTGCAAAACCATCGCTAGCAAGAGAACACGAATAAACGGGGAAATCCGCGTTCCGAAGGTGCGTGTCGTAGACCCCGAGGGCAGCCACGGCATCTACAACATTGAGGATGCATTGAGACTTGCGCGTGAACGCGAGTTGGACCTTGTGGAAATCGCTCCCGAAGCAAACCCACCTGTCTGCAGGCTGATCGATTACGGTAAATACCGTTACGAATTGCAGAAGAAGGAGAAAGAAGCACGCAAGAAATCGCAAACAGTATCGCTGAAGGAGATCCGTTTCCGCCCCCACACGGACACGCACGACTTCGAATTCAAGACGAAGCACGCGCGTGGTTTTCTCGAAGAAGGAAACAAGGTCAAGGCATGGGTCCAGTTCAGAGGACGCGATATCATCTACCAGGATCAGGGAATGGATCTACTCCGCAGGTTCATTGAGGAATTGCAAGATGTCGCAAAGGTGGACCAGATGCCCCGTATGGAGGGCAAGCGTATGACCACCATTCTGGCGCCAAGCAAGAAATAGCAGGTTCACCCCGGAGCGGCAAAAGCAGGGCAGCGGTCCCGGTGCGGATTTTCGAAGCAGTTTTTCTCCGGGACAGCCCGGGCTTCACGGAAAATTCCTCTTCTCCTTCCCGGAAGTGAATCAGGGAAAGATCTTGCTTTTTAGCCTGAACGTTTCCTATTTTTAGAACCTGCATCATGCTTTTAGAGCAAAGGGGCGATCCACACGCGGAACGCCTCTTTTTTTGCTCTGTTGGAGGTAGGCGGCAACCATTCAGGAGCCAAAGAATTTTTAGATAGAGAGGTTTTTATGCCGAAGATGAAATCCAATAGCGGCGCCAAGAAACGGTTCAAGGTAACCGGGACCGGGAAACTCAAACGTCAGAAAGCCTATCACAGCCATATCCTGACCAAAAAATCTCAGAAGCGCAAAAGAAACTTGCGGACGAGCACACTGGTCGATCCGGCAGACGAGAAGCGTATGAAGCGCCTGCTCCACGGCTGAGCAGAAATTCTGTGGCTTTCTGCCCGGCTGACCGTCGGAAAGCAGCATCCGGGTACTGAAGACCCGCCGTTATCATTGAAGAATTGCTAGATTGGGGAGATAAAGACCATGCCTCGCGCAAAGAATAGAGTGGCATCACGCCAACGCCGTAAAAGAATACTGAAACTGGCGAAAGGTTATTGGGGCGGCCGCGGCAGGCTCTACACGGTAGCCAAAAACGCGGTTGAAAAGGCGCTCAAGTACCAGTATCGCGACCGTCGCCAGCGCAAGCGCCAGTTCCGCCGGCTCTGGATCGCGCGTATCAATGCTGCGGCCCGGCTCAACGGAACCAGCTATTCACGCCTGATGGGTTCCCTGCGCAAATCAGATGTTACGCTGAACAGAAAGGTGCTTGCCGATCTGGCCATGCATGACCCGGAAACGTTCACGCAGGTCGTCAAGGCGGTGGGATAATCCCATGACTCTGATTGCAATACAGCGATTTGTTTTTACCGTTCGTCTCCGCTCCTGTAGCCCAGGGTAACGGTGCTGTTCGGTCTTTACCGCTCATAATCCCGCCCCTGTTTACAGGCCAGGCGGGATTTTTTTATCAACAGGTACACTTCCATGGAGACTATCGACGCGCTGCGCCATGAGATCGAATCCGAACCTCTCAATACCAGCGATGAGGTTGAATCCTTTCGCGTAAAGTATCTGGGACGAAAAAGCGGGCGCATAACAAACCTCTTCAAGCAGATCACCAGCGTCGCGCCTGAACTGCGCCGGGAGTTCGGGGGGCAGGTTAATGCGCTGAAGGAACTTGCAGAGACGCGGCTCAACGAATTCAACCATAAGAGCAATGGGAGCACCCTCCATGAAGAGCAGCGTATTGATATGACCCTTCCGGGTCGAAAGCCTGTTTCGGGTTCCTTGCATCCGCTGACACAAACCCTTAACCAGATCAAGAGTGTTTTTGAACGCATCGGGTTCTCCGTAGCAGAAGGTCCTGAGATCGAGGATGACTGGCACAACTTTACGGCGCTGAATTTCCCTCCGGAGCATCCTGCCCGCGACATGCAGGATACGTTTTTCATTGAGCCTCCAACGGCTGCCGGGGGTGGAGTGGTGCTTCGCACCCACACCTCCCCTGTTCAGATTCGCGTGATGCAGGCTCAGCCCCCTCCCATCCGTGTGATCGTGCCCGGACGTGTTTATCGTAATGAGGCCATCTCCTACAAATCCTTTTGTCTGTTCAACCAGGTAGAAGGGTTGTATGTAGACGAAGGAGTAACTTTTGCAGACCTGAAACAGGTTTTGCACCTGTTTGCCCGAACGCTGTTCGGGGATAATGTAAAACTGCGCTTTCGGCCCAGTTTCTTCCCCTTCACCGAACCCAGCGCCGAGGTAGACATCTGGTGGAGCACCCCGGAGCGCCCGGAAGAAGGCCGCTGGCTGGAAATACTTGGCTGTGGCATGGTGGACCCGAACGTGCTCTCTGCCGTCGATATCGACCCGGAGCGGTACACCGGGTATGCCTTTGGCATGGGCGTAGACCGAATTGCAATGCGCCTCTACGGGATCGATGACATTCGTCGGTTTTACGAAAACGATATTCGCTTTCTCAAACAATTCTGAACCGCGTTTTCAGTGAAGGCGCCGGACGCTTTCACTTTGACGATGGAAGCACCGAGTATGAAGATCAGCAATAACTGGCTCAAGCAATACATTCAGCATGGACTCTCGCCCGAGGAACTTGCGGGGGCTTTGACCATGAGCGGGCTGGAGGTCGATGACATAGAGGTTACAGGCTCGTCGCTGGAAGGGGTTGTGGTCGGCAAGGTGCTGGAGGCGCGCCCTCACCCGAATGCTGATCGACTTACCCTTTGCAAGGTAGACCTGGGCAGCGGCGAGGCCGTGCAGATCGTATGTGGAGCGCCCAACGTTGCACAGGGTCAGAAGGCGCCTGTTGCAACGACAGGAACGACGCTCATGCTCTCGAGCAAAACCGATCCGTCGGTTCGTGAGCCTTTTACGCTGAAGAAGGTGAAGCTTCGGGGAGAGGTTTCGGAAGGAATGATATGTTCCGAGGATGAACTTGGCCTTTCATTCGATCATTCCGGCATTATGGTTCTTCCGGAGAGCGCGCCGGTGGGCCAGCCCTTCGGGCAATACCTGGAATCGGTCGGCGTTGAAAACGGAGACGCTGTGCTGGACATCAGCATTACCCCGAACCGGCCTGACGCAACGAGTCATCTTGGCATAGCACGTGATCTTGGGGCGCTGACCGGCGCTGTTTTCCTTAAACCGGAGGTTGCTCTACCAGACTCATCCGCAGCGACAGCCGAACAGATAAGCATTGAGATTCATGCTCCGGAGGCTTGCGGTCGCTATGCTGCCATGCTGGTACGCGGCGTCAAGGTAGGCGAATCTCCGATGTGGCTCAAACAACGCCTGACTGCCATCGGGCTTCGCCCGCGAAACAACGTGGTCGATATTACAAATTTTGTAATGTACGAGTGCGGTCAGCCTCTCCATGCCTTTGACTATGATCGGCTGAAAGGCGCTCAGATCATTGTTCGTTTATCTGAGGCAGGCGAGTCTTTCGTCACACTGGATGGCAAACAGCGTGACCTTCCGCAAGGGACGCTCTTGATTTGCGACGGCGAACGTCCGGTTGCGCTAGCCGGAATCATGGGAGGAGAGAACTCAGAGGTCGTAGAGGAAACGACGAACGTGCTGCTTGAAAGCGCCTATTTTGATCCACGTACGATTCGCAAGGCTGTCAAAGCGCTCGGCTTGCTCACCGACGCTGCCTATCGTTTCGAGCGCGGCGTAGACCCTGAAGGGCAAGTCTGGGCAGCGGCCCGGGCTGCCGATCTCATAGCAGCGTTGACTGGCGGTAAAGTAGCGCCGGGGATTGTAGATGCGCACCCGGTTCCGGTTCAGCCCCGCGAGGTGCTCGTGCGCCCTTCCAGGATCAAGCATGTGCTGGGAGTAGAGATTCCACTACCGGAGGTCGTGCAGTTGCTTGAAGCCATTGGCTTCGTTGTTACGCAACAGAATCCGCTTGAGAAAATGGCGGAAAACATGATGGAAGGCCGTTCTCCTGATGTTGAGATGACCGAACTGACCCTCGCCTGCACCGTCCCCTCTTTCCGGCCAGACATAGAGCGCGAGATCGATGTCATTGAGGAAGTTGCACGGCTCTACGGCTACGACCGTATTCCAGAACCTGAACGCTCGGTTATTCCCAACTTGCCTCCTCATGTTCCTCCAGCACAGACGCTTCGCAACCATGCAGAGCGGCTTCTGGTAGGACTCGGCTACCGTGAGATTTATACAAACAGTATGCTTCGCAAGGAAGCAGCCGAACAGTTTTGTCTTCCAGCCGTCAGCGAGGAGCCGGAACAGGGAGAGATTGTCGAGACGCTCAACCCGATCTCACAGGAAATGGCCGCGCTGCGTCCGAGCCTTCTGCCGGGGGCGCTTCAGGTAATCCGATATAACCAGAACCATGGCCAGCGCCTTCTGCGTTTCTTTGAATTTGGCCACGTTTTCCGTAGAAGTGATAACGAACACACGCTTGTTCCCGGCTATGCAGAGCATGAGTCGCTCATCGTTACACTGAGCGGACCCGCTGATGAAGCAATGTGGGATGCGGAACAGCGCATGAGCGACTTCTTTGATCTCAAGGGAATCGTAGAGGCTATCTTTGAAGCCCTTCGCCTGCCACAGATCGCGTTTGATCCCAGCCCCACCGATACGCCGCTTACGGCTTACCATACCTATATGGAAGCAGGCGGAACTCCACTGGGCATCATCGCACGGCTATCCGATAGTGTTGCGAACGCTCTTGATCTGAAGGAACCTGTCTACTTTGCAGAACTAAACTGGCAGGCTCTGGTAGCAACGGTTGGGTCAAACCAACAGCAACGCTACATGCCGGTAAGCCGCTTTCCTTCTGTTGAACGCGACCTGGCGCTGCTGGTTGACCGCAAACAAGCTGTCGGGCCGCTGCTTCAAACGATCCGAAAGACAGGAGGAACGCTGCTTCAAAACGCAACTGTTTTTGACCTCTACGAAGGGGATCGAATCGAACAAGGCAAGAAAAGCATTGCGTTCTCGCTGAGCTATTCAGCGGATCGCACGCTGCTGGACGAGGAAGTAGACGCTTCTCTGGCAACCATTGTGCAGGAACTGAAAGAGATCTATAATGCTTCCCTGCGACAGTAATTTTTCTGATCGTATTGAACCAAAATAAAGGTTGTGCGCCATGAGTGACCGCTCAGGCTCCGGCCGTCGCCCTTCTCGTGGTAGAAAGAATCGGCCCCGGCAAGAAAACAAGGACGAGGTTTTATCCGATAACCGAGATAAAGGCCCTCATTCCCAGTCCTCAAGCCCAGCAGTCCTTAGAGGACCTCAATCTCTGGAAAGACTCAGGGACCGCGTTCAACAGGCTACCGAGGAACTGAGGCGGCTGCGCCTTGAAAACGCAGCGCTTTCCGAAAGAATTTCGAAGATGGAATCGGCGGCGCCTTTCAATCTGGAAGAAGGCACGGCCGTCTATCTCGAAGAAGATTCTGAAACGCTCCGCCGCAAGGTCACCTCCTTTATCGAGGCGATAGACAAATACCTGGAGCAGGGGAAAGAACAAGAGTAAACGAGCGCAGCGACTAACGATAGTAAAAATGACTGAGGGGAAGATGCACTGACAGCCCTTACATCTTCCCCCAATTCTTATCCTTCCGAGTTGACGTCCGGGTTCATGGAGAAATCGATCCGAGTACGCATTCTGAATCGCGAATATGCGCTTCGTGTAGAAGCCGACAACGAACCTGCCACCAGAGAGATTGCGGCCTATGTGGATGCCCGCATGAAGATGTTTCAGCAAATGCACCCGGCGCAGCCTGAACTCACGACGGCTGTAGTGGCAGCGCTGTCTATCACCGAAGAGCTTTATTCCAGATGGGAAGACCAATCTCATACAGTGGCAGCACTCGAACAGCAACTGGCGGATCTCGAACAACAACTGGCGGCTGCGCTCTCTGAGTCATCTCTGCGGCCTCAACCTGACCCAACCGCACAAAATGAAGGGGGGAATTCAGAAATGGTCAAGCCGGATAATGAAGAATCGCTTGATTAATCCTGCCCGGTGCGCTATATAGGAACAGGGATTGAGAAGTCTGATATAACTGATACTTGCTCCCGCAAGGGGCAGTCTGCACGATTCGCAGTTCATGCATATAAGAACCTTACAGTTTATGCTGAAGGGAGCCTGCCTTCAGGTTTAGACAACAGGCCCCGCCTCCGTAAAAGCGGAGCTTTTCAGCGCTCATGCGTTGGATCCGGGGAAGTTGGAAGAATCCGAGCGGCGCCCATTATGATGTGAAGAGAGGTTCTTCATATTCATTGCTGCGGATTAGTGACAGCGTAAAGCTACGCCCCGGTGGGGTCAGCGGCTGATAGCCGGAACCTACCGGGGCGCTTTTTATTTTTCATGCGCCCGCCCGTCGTATCCGGCTACAAACCATATAGGTCTAACGGCAGCGGGTAAACCAAATGCGGCGCATCTTTGGCCGCTTTTTCCACTATAAATAACAACCCATGGATGCAATTACGGTCGGCTTGATCGTCGCCGTGGTCGCGCTTGGACTTGGCATTCTCGTTGATAGATTTATCCTGGTGCGAGTTGGACGCAATGAACTCACCCAGGCCAAAGAAAAGGCAGAGCGCTTACTGGCTGAAGCTAAACAGGAAGCCCAATTATACCGCCATGAGCACATTGAGAAGGCAGAGGCAGAACTCACCCGTAAGCATGAGGAGATAGAGCGGGAACAAGCAGAGACCAAGCGTACGCTCCAGCATTCAAAGCATAAGCTGGAGCAACGCCAGGCTAAACTTAACCAACGAACACAGAGGACCAACGAACGCGAAAGCGTTCTCCACCAGGCCACGGAAGCCATTGATGCGCTCCGCAAGGAAGCAGAAGCTCATCGCCGAGAAAGCGAAGCGCTTCGCCGGAAAGCTGAGACGCTCCTGGCGGATGCGCAGATACGCCGCCAACAGGCGGAGCAGTATGAAACGGAAGCCGGCGCCCGTAGAGAAGAACTGGCAAAAAAGCAGGAGCAGATCGACCGCATGGTCGATGAACAAATACGAAAGCTGGAACAAGTGTCCGGCTTGAGCCAGCGCGAGGCCCGTGAGGCCCTGTTACAGCAGTTCTCCGAAGAAGCGAAACTCGAAGCGGCTTCGCTCATCAAAGAGATACGGGACGAAGCCAAACTCACAGCCAATCGCCAGGCTCGCAAGATCATCCTGACTGCCATTCAGCGAACTGCGGCCAGCCATGCCATAGAAAACACTGTCTCTGTCGTCAACATCCAGTCTGACGAGATGAAAGGACGGATCATTGGCCGCGAAGGACGCAACATACGCGCCTTTGAATCCGTGACAGGGATAGAAGTAATCGTAGACGATACCCCGGAAGCAGTTATTCTCTCCGGTTTCGATCCGGTTCGGCGCGAGATCGCTCGCCTCTCCCTTATCAAGCTGGTTCAGGACGGTCGCATCCACCCTGCCCGCATTGAAGAAGTCGTCGAAAAAGTGAGGTCGGAGATCGAAGAGGAAATCATAGAAACCGGAGAGCGAACGGTTATCGACCTCAACCTACACGGCCTGCACCCGGAACTCATCCGCATGGTCGGACGCATGCGCTACCGGACCAGCTACGGCCAGAATCTGCTTGCGCACTCAATTGAAACAGCCCGGATCGCCTCTCTTATGGCTTCGGAACTAACCCTGGATGCGGCCCGTGCCAGGCGTGCAGGGCTGCTCCACGACATCGGCAAGGTTGTGGAGGAAGAAATCGAAAGCCCGCACGCCATTGTCGGGATGGAAATGTGCAGGAAATACAAGGAGCACCCGGAAGTCTGCAACGCGGTAGGGGCGCACCACGACGAGATCGAGATGACGACGCTCATTGCCCCTATCGTGCAGGCTGCGGACGCCATCTCCGGCGCCCGTCCCGGGGCGCGGCGCGAGGCGCTGGAAAGTTACATAAAACGCCTGGAGAAACTCGAAAACGTTGCAGGATCTTTTGATGGTGTAGAGCGCGTTTACGCGATCCAGGCGGGCCGGGAAATCCGCGTTCTGGTCAACCATGAGTTGGTCACAGACGCGCAGGCAGAGATGCTGGCGCTCGACATCTCAAAGAAGATTCAGAATGAGATGCAGTATCCAGGCCAGATCAAGGTTACGGTCATTCGAGAAGTTCGATCAGTCTCCTACGCCAAGTAATAGTAGCGCTTCCTTTAAAAACCTATATCCCAATCAAAAACATGTTTGTTCACAGTGTTTACTTCTGGCTTAACGAAGATTTGAGCCATGAGAAAGTGACCGATTTCGAGAAAGGTCTTCGCTCCCTGACAGATATCCGTACGGTCAGGCATAGCCATGTTGGTGTGCCCGCGTCTACAGACAGGCCTGTTATAGACCGCAGTTACAGCTATGCCCTGATAGTGGCCTTTGACGATCAGGAGGGGCATGACCTCTATCAGGAGGACCCTATCCACGATGACTTCCGGACTCATTTCTCATCCTGGTGGCGAGAGGTGAAAATCTACGATTTTGTCGAAACGCCTGCGTAATGATTCGGGCAGCGCCGGATCTGCTTTCGACGCTGCCCTTTCGCAAAGAAGATCGCTTACGCCGGCTTCGATTCTGCCCGAAATAGCGGAACTCCACCGGTAGATAGCGTTTCAAGCCGTGAATATATAGCCTGAACCATGTGTGCTGATTGATATGCCAGGTACGATCGGACAGGTCTTCGTTCTTATTGCCTTTGTTGCTTGTGGTCTTTCGGGCACGGCCTTTTTCCTTGCAGCGCGATCAGAAAGCGTTGCGTCTGATTGGATCCGAATTGCGCGAGCGGCCTGGAAGGTGATGGCGGCGATGGTGGTGGGAGCATCGGGAATTCTGCTCTACCTCCTCCTGACTCACCAGTTTCAGTACGCCTATGTCTTTCAGTACACGTCGAAGGATCTTCCGGCGCATTTCCTCTTTTCGGCGTTCTGGGCGGGTCAGGAAGGCTCCTTTCTCCTCTGGATTCTCTTTACTGGTCTCATAGGCTTTGCTTTGATAAGGTGGTCAAAGTCTTATGAGGCGCCGGTGATGACAGTCATCGCGTTTTCGCAGTTTTTCTTGCTGTCGATGATTGTCGGGTTGCGCCTCGGAGCGTTTCATCTGGGATCGTCTCCGTTTGCCATGCTCTACGAGCGTTTTCCTGACGCACCCATTTTTCAGCAGCAGCCCGACTTTGTCCCTGCTGACGGCAACGGCCTGAATGACTTGTTGCAGAACTACTGGATGGTCATTCATCCGCCTACGCTCTTTGTAGGCTTCGCAAGTATGATGGTCCCCTTTGCCTATGCCGTGGCAGGGCTGTGGAAGCGCCGATATACCGATTGGGTGCGCCCGGCATTGCCGTGGATGCTGTTTGCCGCCATGATTCTCGGTGTGGGCATCGCTATGGGCGGCTACTGGGCCTACGTGACGCTTTCTTTCGGGGGGTACTGGGCCTGGGATCCGGTCGAGAACTCTTCGCTCGTGCCCTGGCTCGTGGGTATTGCGGCGATCCATACGATGATCGTGCAAAAGAAACGAGGCAGCCGTGCCAGAGCTTCATTTTTCCTGGCTATCACGGCCTACATTCTCGTTATCTACTCCACCTTCCTGACGCGAAGCGGCATCCTGGGCGACATTTCTGTCCACTCGTTCGTCGATCTCGGCATGTACAACCAGTTGCTTGCCTGGATCGTGGCAATTGCAGGTACGGGATTCGGGCTGTATGCATACCGGTACCGGGATCTTCCTTCGCCTATCCAGGAAGCCAATACGCTCTCCCGTGAGTTTTTGATTTTTTCGGGTGCGTTGCTGCTCTGTGTCACGGCAGGAGTTATCCTGCTCGGAACGAGTTCTCCCATCTTTGGACGCCTCTTCCGCGAAAGCCCTTCAGCGGTGCCTACCGATTTTTATAACCGGTGGACGCTGCCGCTTGCTGTTGGATTTGTTTTCCTTGCCGGTCTTGGGCAGCTTTTCTGGTGGCACAAGATGAGTGTGGAAAACGTTAACAGAGTAGTGCTCAAGC
>CBDUBU010000036.1:0-20057 GCA_965365465.1 uncultured Rhodothermaceae bacterium | reverse complement strand
TGGAAACGCCATATATTCAATGTCATCTATAGTTTCGAGGGTTTCCGACCAGAGCGGAGCTTCTACACCGAGAATACTCCCCTCGCGCACGCCCGGCAGAAGCTTCGACGGGTCCCAGTCGTAGGCATCCCGCACATCTGTAAACCCGGCCCATTTGAGTCCGAGCGGCGTCTCCGCATCGTATTTCATATCGAGGTAGGTGTGGGTTGCCGGAGAAAGGATAAGCGCTGCGCCTTTCTGCGCAGCCGCAATACCTGCTGAATCGCCTGCCCAGTGCTGCACGATGGTCGTCGGAAGCAAGTCGGCGCGGGCAATCTCATCCCAACCGACAGGCTGTTTGCCGTGGGCCTGCACGATGTCCTGCGCCCGCTCCATGAAAGACTCGTACTGTTCGGCGGTAAGGGTCTTCACCTCATCCCCGCCTATATGGATATAAGGCCCCTCTGTCAGGGCGGCAAGTTCCCGGACGACATCGTCCACAAACTTATAGGTAACCTCGCTCTCCACGCACACCGAACTGAAGCCAACCTCAATCCCTGTATATAGCTCTCGCGCCTTGCCGTCACAGTTCAGTTCAGGATATGAAGCGAGGGCTGCGTTTGTGTGACCAGGCAGGTCGATTTCAGGGACAATGGTTATGTACCGATCCCGGGCATACGAAACCAGCCCGGCGTATTCCTCCTGCGTATAGTAGCCTCCCTCTCCGCCGCCGACTCTGGTGCTTCCACCGTGCAACGCAAGGTTGGGCCAGGATTCGATCATAATGCGCCACCCCTGGTCATCGGAAAGGTGCAAATGAAGACGGTTCAGCTTGTAGTAGGCCATGAGATCCACATAGCGCTTGATGTCCTCTACGCCGAAGAAATGCCGTGCTACATCGAGCATGGCGCCGCGCCATCCATAGCGCGGGTAGTCGACGATGCGGGCCGGAGCCACCACCCACGGCCCCGGCTGCCGGGTTGCCTGTTCAATGGAGGGAGGAAGCAACTGCCTCAAGGTCTGTATTCCATAGAACAGGCCGGCGGCTCCGTTGGCGCTGATCGTAACGCGACCTTCCCCCACGACCAGTTCATATCCTTCCTCGCCTAATGCAGGGTTTCCGGCGCCCAGCGTCAGGTAGATACTTCCGGCCAACGACGCTCCGGCATCGGTCAGCACCGGGATCTCAATTCCTGTTGCAGGTTTGATGAGGTCTGCAAGGTACTTTCCAAGCCGCTCCGCTTCGGTCGATCCCTGAGAGACCACAATCTGCGTCCCGGCTGTTATGACAACAGGTTCTCCTGTGGCGGGAACGACAGAAACAGGAGCAGGGATAAGGCTCCGCAACTGAGAGGCAGGAGTCACAATCAAAGCAGGTTCACCGGACGGCGCCATCATACGGCACGAGGACAGAGTCAAAACAAAGACAAGCAGCATTCCTGCTTGCTGCGAAAGCTTCGGAAACCAGTTCTTTTGCATGGGAAATCGTTTTGATCTGGCGATCTCTGACGGCGGCTAACCAGAGGACAGGTAGTTGACAAACCCGACTCCCGGCTATGCTGTCTGTCAGTCAAGGCGCTTGACGCGTATGTTGCGGTAACGAACGAACTCTCTGGTATGGTCGCCGCCCCCATGGACCTGCAACGCAATAGAACCCTTATCGGGATGGCGTTTTTCGGTTTCCGTCCACTCCATGATCTGCATCCCGTTAATCCAGGTAGTGATTGTGGGAGGGTTGTCAACGATGCGAGCACGCAACTCATTCCACTGCCCATGCCGCCAGAAATACTTCCACGATTCGGGCAAGATCGGGAGAGGGTGGTTGGCGTTTTCAATCGTGATGACATCAGGCGAACCCATAAAGCTGAACGAATGAATACTCGGGTTTCCTCCCATCCCCTCTCCATAAATACCCATCAGGTTGCCGGACCCATGATAGTCAATCATGGCCTGGTACGCTTTCCCGTCTTCGGTGCTGCGCAGGAAAAGGCCGCTATCCAGGCCAAAGTCGTTGCGCATTTCCAGAGCAATCTCAAAATCGCCGAACTGTTCGTCCGTAAGAATGATGCCGCCGTTGCCCGGCGCATCCTGGGAGCCTACGATAGCGCTGTCCTGCACGATCCATTTACCAGGAGACTGGTTATCGGAGGCCTTGCTGTGGCCGGTTTTTGCACTCGTGTGCCACCCTTCAAGGGTCTTCCCATCGAAAATGGGTTCCATGCCGTCCTGGCTCGGCTGTGCCCGGAGTAGGCCGGGCAAGAGGAGCGCAAATACCTGAACAAAGATCGTTGCTTTCATGTGCAAGCTGTTTTTCATGATTGACCTGTCAACCGTCATTTTTTTAGCAGCCAGAGCAAAGGCAAAATATCCGCAGCATCATCGGGCGGCAAATGGACGCCGTTTGGAAAGGGACAGAGAAGGCTTCCGGAGTCAGGCCAACGACGATCAGGCTGCACTTCAATAACCGCACGAGGAGACAATCGAATATACGAACAGGGATTCAGGCCGCAACCAAAGGATCAGCCTCGCTGTGAACGCAGGATGAGTATTCTATCATGTCTCTCTTCGGGCATAGCATTTTGCTGCGCCCTTCGCTTAATTTAGTCCGTATCCTCTGCAAAAGCACGCCGAAAGAATCGTCTTATAAACGGAAAGAAAACGGCCATGAGAACCCTGCGAACCGTCGTGTTTTTCTGCTTCCTGGTCTCTGCACTCAGCATACAAACTGCGTCAGGCCAGACGATAAAACTGAGCCGGGAGACCCTTCAGGACAAGATAAAAGGGGGCTGGGCGCTCCAGACCATCGGAGTTACCTTCGGGGGGCCTACCGAATTTCGCTATCGAGGAAGCTTTATTCCCGACTACACGCCTATTCCCTGGCACGATGGGTACCTCCGCTGGTGGTATGATAACGCTCCGGGGCTTTACGACGACATCTACATGGATCTGACGTTTGTGGATGTCCTGGAGAAACAAGGACTCGATGCTCCTGCCGAAGCCTTTGCAGATGCCTTCGCAAACGCCGGCTATATGCTATGGCACGCCAACCAGCAGGCCCGGTATAACATTCTTCAGGGTCTCAAACCACCGGAGACCGGTCACTGGCGCAACAATCCGGAAGCGGACGACATAGACTTCCAAATCGAATCCGATTTTGCGGGCTTGATGAGTCCCGGTATGCCAAATGCAGCAGCCGAGGTTTGCGACCGCGTCGGCCATATCATGAACTATGGAGACGGCTGGTACGGAGGGGTATACATGGCAGCTATGTATGCACTGGCCTTCACCTCAGACGATGCAGCCTATGTGGTCAACGAAGGACTCAAGGCCATTCCTGAACAGAGCACGTTCCACCAGACGATTTCCGACGTAATCCGGTGGCACAAGCAATACCCTGACGACTGGAAGCAGAACTGGTTCGAGATCCAGAAGAGATGGGCAGAAGATGTGGGATGTCCGGAAGGAGTATTCAATGCCTTTAACATCGACGCCAAACTCAATGCCGCCTATGTTGTGCTGGGCCTGCTTTACGGGGAGGGCGACGTCGGCAAAACACTATCCATCGCAACGCGGGCCGGACAGGATTCCGACTGCAACCCGGCTTCGGCGGGCGGCATTCTCGGCGTAATGCTCGGCTACGACAAGATTCCGTCCTACTGGAAACAAGGTCTGGCGGAAGTCGAACCGATAGATTTCAAGTATACGACGATTTCACTCAACGATGTCTACGAGATGTCTTTCCGCCACGCGCTTGCAATGATCGAGCGAAACGGCGGCAGGATACAGGGAGATAGTGTAATCATCAAGGTGCAAAAGCCCGAAGCAGTGCATTTCGAGCAGAGCTTCGAGGGGCACTATCCGGTCGGTGAGATATCGCTGAACACACGCCTCTCGGAAGAACTGACCTTCTCGTTCGAGGGTATCGGCTTCGCGGTGCAGGGTCATGCGGAGGGAAGCGGCAACTACATACTGGAAGCCGATGTATACCTCGACGGACAAAAGGTTGAATCGACAGCGCTGCCGACCAACTACGCACACCGCAAGTTCACCCCCTTCTGGCGGTACGAATTGCCGGAAGGCAAGCACGAAGTGCGCCTGAAGATCACCAATCCGACCCCGAACAGTTTTGTTCAAATCGACCGGGCGATTATTTATGGCAAGGCGCCTTCGATGCCGCCGTACTGAAGATGCGCATGGCTAGCCGGTCTCTGCGGACGACCGGGGGCCATAATACTGAAGCGCCAGAATGGTGATATCATCTGCCTGGCCTGCGCCTCCCGAGAACGCATCTACTTCCCGAAGCACGAACCGGATCAATTCAGCCGGAACACGGCTGTTCGCTTCTCCTACCACTTGCAACAGACGTTCTGCAGAAAACTGTTCTCTCTCTTTCCCGACGGCTTCGGTGACCCCGTCCGTGAAAAGAAGCAGGCTGTCATACGGCTCCAGCGCGACCTTTTTAGTATGATAGACAAATTCTGACGTAAGACACAACCCGAGGCCGCCGGTTCTTTCGAGCGTCAAAACCTCCCCGTTTGCACGCGCCAGAATCGGAGAGAGGTGGCCTGCGTTCGCATACGACACCTCTCCCGTATGCGTGTTCAGGATGCCATATACTGCTGTAACAAACATCTGCGGCATACTCTCCGGATAGAGGACCCGATTTACGTAACGCACACATTCGGCGGCGTTCATCCCTAACAAGGCCGTTGCACGGAGCAGCGTCCGCGTGATAGCCATAAACATAGCGGCGCCGATGCCCTTGCCCGATACATCGCCAATGACAAAACCGAGGCGATCTTCGTCCACCAGAAAAAAGTCGTAGAAGTCGCCTCCTACTTCCTGTGCAGGAATCATTGTGGCGTACAGGTCAAAATCGGCGCGGTCTGGAAAAGCGGGAAATTTGCACGGCAGCGCAGAGAGCTGGATGCGGCTGGCGATCTCAAGCTCACGCTGGATGGCGCTGAGCTGCTCTTGAAGGAAGAGCGCCTGTCGCAGAACGTTGACTTCCCGGTAGGTCTTCTCGATGGTAAGTTCAAGATCGTCGAAGTCGATTGGCTTCGTGACGAAATCGAAAGCGCCCCGGTTCATCGCAGTCCGGATGTTACCCATATCGCCATAGGCTGAGACGATCACTACTTTGAGCAACCGCTCCAGTTCACGAATTTTACCGAGGAGCGTCAGACCGTCCATCCGAGGCATATTGATATCGGTCAAGACAATATCCACATCGTCGTGCAGATCGAGCGCCTGAAGGGCCTCCATGCCGTCGCCGGCGAAGAGAAATTCCAGATCCCTGCTACGGAGACGCCTGCGAAAGCGCTGACGCATGAGAATCTCCAAATCGGGTTCGTCATCTACAACGAGGATCTTGAGCGGCATAATCGTCTTTCGTACAAGTAGGGGGCACGTTCAGGCGGCGGGGCCGGCAGGTCAGGCAGGCGTAGCCTTAACCGGAGGCTTGATGGGCAGGCGAATCGTGAACGTCGTACCCTCTCCTTCTTTGCTCTGGACCAGAAGGTTGCCTCCGTGGCCCATTGTCACGATTTCATGCGAGAGCGAGAGCCCTAACCCGGCGCCGTCTTCTGGCGGCTTGGTAGTAAAAAACGGCTCAAAGATACGGGAAACCACAGCCTCCGGTATTCCGCCACCGTTGTCTGTGATTCGGATCTCTACCGCATCGCCCAGTCGCTCTGTAACAACAGAGACCGTGGGTTGGTACGCTGCCGAAGCATCGGAAACCGCTTGTGCTTTTTGCTGAACTGCATAGAATGCATTGGAAAAAAGATTCAGGAGGACACGGGCTATCTCCTGTGACACTATATCGACTGACCCGGCGAGCGGGTCAAGGGAGCGTTCGAACTTGACGTTCAACTCAGGTATATGAGCGCGTTGCCCATGATAGGCAAGTTCGGCGTACTCTTCGACCAATGCATTGATGTCGGCAGCCTCCTGTTGCCTCGACTGCGCCCGCGCATGTTCCAGCATGGATTTCACGATGCGGTCAGCCCGCCTGCCGTGCTCGTGGATCCTTTCCGCATTCATTGCCAGGTCTGCGACCAGGTCTTCCACACCGGCAGGACAGGCATCGGGGTTTGAAGCCAGTTCACGTTGCAACTCCTGCGCCAGTTCAACGGAAAGCTGCGCGAAGTTATTGACGAAGTTGAGTGGGTTTTTGATCTCGTGGACGATGCCTGCGGCAAGAGCGCCCAGGCCAGCCAGTTTCTCCTGCTGCAAAAGTTGCGCCTGCGTCTGCTTTAACTTTTCCCGCAGATGCTTCAGTTCCGCAGTTTGTTCGGCAAGGAGGGTTGCGGCATCCTGCGCTGGAGCAGGCTCAGTCTCGCGGCTTGCGGACGGCCCCCCGACAGGATCTGGTTTCTGAGGCGTAGGCATGTTTATGACGTTGCGGCTCGGAGAACGAAAGCGCGGATTTGCTGCTTGAGGGCGCTGAAATCAACGGGTTTAACCAGATAGCCATCGCTGCCGTATTCTTCCGCCTTACGCTGGTGGTCGTCATTACCGTAAGCCGTCATCATGCAGACCGGTGGAGGAGCGCTGGGAGGCGGCGGCATCGCTTTGATTCGCTTCAGCAACTCCAGCCCCGTCATCCCAGGCATGTTAATGTCGGAAAGCACCAACACCACGTCCGTTCCATGATGAGCCAGGTAGCCGAGTGCTTCTTCGCCGCTGAAAGCAAAGGCAAGCTCCAGTTCTCCCGAGCGTATCTCACTCCGGAACCGTTGCAGGAAGAGCAGTTCCACGTCACGTTCATCGTCCACAACCAGCACTTTAACCATGGGATCAGCGCCCCTCCCTCTGTTGATAGGCCTGTTCTGTAAAAGTTATTATACGAAAACGTGCAGTGAGGTTGCGCATTTGCAATGCAAGCTCAGCAAATGCCTTTTACTAGCCTTCTTGCAGACGCACCTTGCCCTCGCCGTCCTCTATCCGGGCCAAACAAAATAGCTGTAAACCTGCCTCACCACGATTTTTGTTGTTTCGGACGCTACGGAACCGTACAATTGTGGTATCGTCAAAAAATAAAGGATCCGTTCTTTGGACAGTATGCAGATCTGACGCCTCAGCAACCCTAACTTTCCTGGAGGCCGCTATGAGAACGATTACTATACTCTTAACCGTCGCCATGCTCGGCTTTTCTGCCGCTTGCGGAGGCAACGACGGAGACAATTCAAGCGCTGCAAATACCGGCGAGGATTGCGACCTGGTCGGCTCCTGGGAGATGGTATCGATGCAGGTAACTACGGCTGACAGCACCGTCGAATACGACGAAACCGAGCAGCCTACGCTCAAGATCCTTAACGATACCCACTGGATGTTCATCCGGCAGAGCGCTGACAGCTTCCTTTTCTCGCAGGGCGGCCACTACGAGTTGGACGGAAACACGTACAAGGAAATCGTAGATTACAGCGCTGATCCCGGGAATATCGGCAATGTCTACACCTTTGAGTGTCAGGTTGAAAACGACAGGTGGTTGCACAGAGGCGGCCTGGGCAACGTTCGCTACGATGAGGTATGGCGGCGGGTGCGGTAAGGCAGGCCGCAATATTCCCGACTTTGGAACGCACTTGCTGCAACGCGGCTTGATCGGTGGGCTAAAGCAAGCCGAAGCGTTAGCAATGCCGGATATTCTTCCCGGCAATCTGCCCCTCGTCTACCACACCCATCAAGTGCGCTGTGGTCTGCGTTACAAGGGCAGGTGTTGCCTCAATGTTGCGAGCGTGAAAAGCTTGGCGCACAAACGCTTCCACTTCCTCTCGCGCAGGCTCGTCTGCAAATCGTTCCTGGTACTCAGCCCGGATGATCTGCATCAGGGTGTTGGTGCGTAATGTACTTGCAGGCATTGCCTCACTTCGCTTGGAGAGATCTCCGGGTGAATCACCGCTGCTATCCAAGTTTTACCTGTGTGATCGGGTATGGTTTTCCCGGAGCACGTAATAAGCGCGTAATGCTATGGTCCTGCCGGAAGTGCTCACACGAACCGCGCCTCTACCCAATCTCTCAATGCCGGCAGACTGCTGTTCTCTGGAAGGATGCGCAACGACAAATCTCTCCTGCCTTACCTTGTGCGGAGCACAAAAATACCAGCGTTCCTGTAGGAAGATTCGGATTCCGGGGTGTCTTACACACGGAGGCGCAGGCAAGTGCTTCACTCCACGCCACAAAAGCGGAGCTTCCCGACCACGTGGAGCAAACACGCCTGCGCTGGTGAACCGGTACGGCGTCAAGATCTGCACACTCGCAGCGCTTCCACAATCTATTTCGGAATCCAGACCAGAATCTCAAGATGAAGAACCACCACACCTGTTGGACCGCCGCTGTTCTCGGCGCCATGCTCCTGCTCGGAGCAAATCCCGGAGCGGCTCAGACGGTTGCCATTGACACAACTCCTTCCGGGCGACGCCAGATCATCGACGGTTTCGGCACACATCAGGGGGATGCGGCGAGAAATGCAACGTGGTGGCAACAGCTTTACTACGATGACCTGGGGGCCTCTATCTACCGCGTAGACCTTACACCACAGTTCGTCTCCCCCTATTCTGATTTCAGCTACGTTTCTCCGTGGTTTATGGGGTCCGGGGTAGACAGCCCCTTGAACATCGAAGACCCGGACAATCCGAATGGCCCGGAGGGCAACCGCGTCCGTACGTATACCGGACCGGAGGATTATTCTCGCTTGTTCGGCGGTGAAAGCGCCCCTATTGCCGTAATGGGGCCAGATATTGATGCAAATGTTAAATACTTCACGTATCCGACCAACGGCGCCATCAAGGCAGGGCTGGATCGTATGGAACAACTGGGCGACTTCAAGTTGATCGGGTCGCTGTGGTCGCCTGCTCCCTGGCTCAAGGTTTCATCGGGCAATACGTACGGCCAGAACTGGTGGCCCGGCCCGGTGCAGGGCGTGGCGTGGCCGTTCATCTGGGGCGGCAACTTCGCAGGCGGCAAGCTCGATGTGTCGGGCACACCGCTTGAAGTCTTCAACGACACGGCATTGGGCGGCAGCGGCCCTACCAGCGCCCTGACGCAATTTGCTCGCAGCACTGCCGCCTATGTGCGCGGCTTTCAGAACACCTATAAGGCGCAGTTCTATGCCATCAGCATCCAGAATGAACTTAACTTCGAGGAGTTTTACAACAGCACGACTTATCCCCTTTCTTCTCAATACATTGCTGCCCTGAAAGTGGTCCGCGAAGAGTTCGACAAATACCCGGACCTGGAGAACATCCGGCTCATGGGGCCGGAAGATCTGCTCGGAGGCAACGCATATGGTATGTGGCAGTACGGAGGCAACGACAACCCGACCCACAAAAATCTCCAATACTTGCAAAATATCTCCGCAGACCCGGAAGCGGCAGAAGCCGTTGACTTTTTCGCCATCCACGGGTACGCCAACGACGGCGTAAGTTCGGCTGGTTCCGACCCGACGCTGTGGGATTGGTGGGCGAATGGGTGGCAGAACAGCCCTGCTGCAGGAATCCCGGCTGAGGTGAAAGGCTTCAGCAGCTATGGCAAAAAATCGTGGATGACTGAAACCTCCGGCGAACAAGATGCATGGCTTGCACCCGCGAGTGGATTTCCGAACGACGGAGGCTGGAGCATTGCCCTGAAGCTTCACCAAGCGCTTACCACCGGCCAACAGAGCGCCTGGCTCTACTGGACCTTTGCCGAAAGGGCAGACGACGGCAGCGTTACGCCGTCTGCGCTGACAAACCAGACCAAGGGGGCAACGGCTCCAAAGTATGTAGCAGCCAAGCACTTTTTCCGCTATATTCGGCCTAATGCAGTCCGGGTTGCCGCCGCTGTGACCGGCTCTGATTACCTGAAAGCCAGCGCTTACGTTCACGATGAAGACGCTGCCCTCACAGTCGTCCTCATCAACACGTCTCCGGACGCTCAGGCAGTTGCCGTCGAAGCGCCGGGAGCGTCGTCTTTTGATGCCTACACCTCCAGCGAGGGAAGCTACTGGCAAAACTCGAAGGTGCAGGTTCAGAATGGAACAGCCGGCGTCGTGGCGCCCGGCTACAGCGTCGTGACGCTTTACGCAACAAGTTTCACGCCTACCGCCGTGGAAGATTCTGACACGGAACTACCCGGTTCATCGCGGCTTTTCCAGAACTACCCGAACCCGTTTAACCCCACCACCACCATCCGCTACGAGCTTGCCGAAACGTCCCATGTACTCCTGACCGTCTACGACGTTACGGGAAGATCTCTGGTCACCATCGTTGACGAAATAAAAAGCCCGGGCGCGTACGAAACGCCCTTCCAGGCTTCCGACTTACCCGGCGGTGTGTACATTTATACGCTCAAAGCAGGCTCCTTCACGGACTCGAAAACGCTGGTGCTGCTCAAGTAGGTCTCACCGAACTGCTCCGATCAATTGGGGCAGCTTTGTTGGACCAAACGAGACATTATGCTCGGCATCGAGCAAGAGTTTATCACCGTCGAAGCGAAAGGACAAGGTGGTGTAAAAAGGCGTTTCGTAGAGGCAAAGCTTGACGGTATAGGTGTCGTCGGCAGTCCACGCTCCGCTTGCGGCAACCGGATGTTCAGCCGGCGCCACTAACGGATGTTCGGCCAGTATCAGCAAGCGCTCATCCAGACCATTGACGAAGGAGGTGCGTCCCTTACTCCAGGAGCCTTCTCCAATAGCAATGCGCTTCTCCCCGTGGGAAGTACTTACCACCAACGCCGGCTCGCCAGCGCTGAATTCAAGTTTCAGGGCCACAATCCCGCGTTCGTTCTCCGGAAAATCATACCATTTACCCGAAACAGCAGTTGCGAGCGGAGCAGACGGCTCACCGGCTACAGGTTTGACCTTTAACCCGGAGAGCTTTGTTGCCAATTGCCGGTTGGCTTCCTGGTTTTCAGGCAGTGGAGTCGCCATCATGGCAGGAAGGAGCTTTTCCCATACGAGGTCGAGCACGGCCTGCATATTGCGCACGCCGCTGGTGATGGCGATCACAGCATCTTGCTCCGGCATGACAATGCAGTACTGCCCGAAGGCGCCATCCCCGCGATACGCGCCGTTCTGGGAGCGCCAGAACTGGTAGCCATACCCCTGATCCCAATCGCTGTCGGGGTTACTGCCGTTCGAGGTCTGGAGCGAAGTAGCAGCCTCGACCCAGGACTCCGGCAGCAGCCGCACTCCCTTCCAGACTCCTTTCTGAAGGTAGAGTTGTCCAAAGCGGGCGATGTCCTCGGTGCGCACATTCAACCCGTATCCGCCCAGCGTAACGCCCTGCGGGCTAGCGCCCCAGGTAGGGTTCTCGATGCCCAATGGCTCGAACAGCCGGGGGCGCAGATAGTCGAGCACCGTTTCCCCTGTCGCCTTCTGCACAATCGCCGACAGCATATACGTAGCGGGCGTATTGTACTGGAAATGCGTGCCCGGTTTGAAAGGAACGGGATGCGCCAGGAACGTTCTGGTCCACGACTCGCTGCCCATCAGCGAGGCTTCTACCTGATGCCCGGCAGACATACGCAACAAGTCATGGACGCGCATTGCCTTCAGGTTGCCATCCGGATCCGGCGGCGCATCTTCCGGAAAGAAATTCAGCACCGGATCATTGATGCTTAGTTTCCCTTCCGCGACCGCCATTCCGACGGCAGTAGAGGTGAAGCTCTTGCTCAGAGAATACAGCATATGAGGACTTTCCGCATCGTACGGCGACCACCAGCCTTCGGCCACGACCTTTCCATGTCGCACCAGCATGAAGCTGTTCATCGTATCGACTTCTTTATCGGTCGCCTCAATGAACGCAAGAACAGCCGCTGATGAGACACCCTGACTTTCAGGGCTGCTGCGCGGAAGGCTGAAGGAAGTATCCGGCGGAGGACTATAAGCGCCAACGCACAGGAATAGGACGAGCGGTAAAAGTCTTTTCATATCTGTACCGGCAAAAGGTAACCAGCGGAAGAGATTCTCCGGGAATGCCTGCTTCTGAGCGTCCGTTCGTGCAGGGCGAACGCTTTATAGAAATCCTGTCTTAAAGATACAACACAGGAAATCAATGACTACCACAAGACAATGAGATAGCTTCTCAGGGTAGGGAGCAGGGAACGTCTTCGCGCAGGCGTTCGAAATGGACAGGACCTTCCGCACGACGCACGATGACTGCTTCAAACGGTACTGTTTGTGCATTCGCCGTCATGCAGTCTTCTCCGGGCTGCATCAGCACGTAACGTGCAAGAATGCTGTCTGCGCTCAGCTCGACCGACTCAAAGGTAACGGCATAGCCGCTCGACGGCGCAGGAACCGCCGCAAGCAGAACGATTACCTGAGAGAAATCCACTTTTTTCATCGGCAGCCGTGTATGCAGGAGAGGGCTGAACCCGGCCCACTCTGTAGCGTCACGGATGACTATCTGGGTTGTGTCGGAGAGAGAGGCCGAAATCCCTCGCCCCAACGTCTCGAAATAAAGCGGCTCAGGTTCCGGAGGAGGCGGTAGAGGATTCCCGGTTTCAGACACACACCCGGCAAGGAGGCATACGGCCAGCCAACAGGCAGGCGCACAGGAGTGCATTGAGAAGCTTTTCAGTAAATGCGTCATGGAGGCTGTTTGGCTTGCGCAGAAACGTTAATTTATGAAACACCCGTCTCTATCGCCGGGCTGCTGAACCCTTCAGAATCTTTTCAGTTTCCTTGAACACTTACCTTGAGTCCTTCCTGCCGCTGTTCGTGGCGGTTAATCTCCCCGGCATTCTTCCTCTTTTTATCGGGCTTACCGAAGGGATGTCGGTCAGAGCACGACGCAACCTTGTCGTGCAGGCTGTAACAACAGCCTTTGTGGTGGCTGTGCTGATCCTGTTTGCCGGTCAGTTCATTTTCAAAACCCTGGGCATTACCCTGAATGACCTGCGCGTTGGCGGCGGGCTGATTTTGCTTATTCTGAGCATCATGGATCTGATCTTCGGCGACTTCAAACGCCGGGCGCCGGAGCAGGAGGACGAGACTTCGGGCGTTGGGATCGTTCCGCTGGGCATCCCTCTGATTATCGGTCCTGCAGCCATTACGACCATTCTCGTCTCTCAGCAAAGCTTCGGGTATCTGCCGACGTTGTTGTCTCTGGTCGTGAACCTGTCTCTGGTGACGCTCGTATTCTTCTTCGGGCCAGCCGTGATGGAAAAACTGGGAGCTAGCGCCTCGAAAGCCGTTGCCAAAGTAGCGAGCCTTTTCCTGGCCGCCATCGCCGTAGCAATGATACGAGCCGGAATCATCGGCATGATTGGAGCGGCCCGGCAGATTCTATGAACCGGATCGAACGTTTGCGTGTTGTTATGGTTATCGTTAAGTGTATCGACCGTCCTTTTTCAACGTCTACGCATTAAGAACAAGTGCGCTATGGTTACGGCGATTCGTTCTCTCTGGACATGGGGAGCCATCATCCTGCTTATCGCAGTATGGTTGCCACTGGTAGCCATCGTGCGACTGTTTGACCGCGATCCTGCGCTTTATCGAACAGGTCGCTGGTTTCGCCGTGTGGGCGTTGCCATGACCAAGGTTAATCCATTCTGGCACATTCACGTTTCAGGAGAATATCCTGCTGACCCGCGATATCCCTACGTGGTGGTAAGCAATCACCAGTCGCTGGGAGATATTCCTATCATCAGCCTGTTGCCGTGGGAAATGAAATGGATCGCCAAGGCTGAGCTTTTCAAGATCCCTTTCGTGGGCCGGCTTATGAGGCTGGCGGGAGATATCGAGGTAAACCGCCAGGACCCGCGCAGCCGTGTCAGGGTTATGATAACCGCGCGAGAGTACCTGGAAAAGCACTGTTCGGTCATGTTTTTCCCGGAAGGAACGCGCTCCCGCGATGGGCGGGTGCTTCCCTTCACGGAAGGCGCTTTCCGGCTGGCCGTCAAGGCGCAGGTTCCCATTCTTCCGCTGGCGCTGGACGGCACCCAGAACGCCCTTCCCAAACATAGCTGGAAGTTCGGCAATGCAAAAGCCATTCGTTTAAAAGTGCTCCCGCCGGTCGAAACGACAGGCTTGAAGGCTGCTGATGCAGAGACCTTGCAAGAGAATGTACGCACCCTCATTATGCAGCAGATTGCCGAATGGCGCGGAGTGACCCTGGCAGAGGTAGATGCAGAGGCCGACCCTGCTTTTGTTAAAGACTCGGTAAAGATGACCCCGACGACCGGATGAAGCGGAACCTGTTATTTGCATTCCGCATTGATTCGACGTAATTTTCTTTTCTTGCGATGCCGACAGACAATACAGATTGCCCTGTAGCTCAATTGGCAGAGCGCTTGACTCTGGATCAAGAGGTTTCAGGTTCGACTCCTGACAGGGCAGCACAGATAGAACGCCATTTCTCTCCGGGGATGGCGTTTTCTGTTTTATGCGTTTTCCATAGCGCCCCCTGAGAAGACCCGCGAAACCATCCGGAGGCAAGGTGTCTCATTGCCTGTGTTCGTAAGGGAAACTTCCATTTCATAACCTGAGACGCCAGCGGATAGGTCCACTCAGATTCGCAATTGTAGCGGCTCATTTTAAGCCGGGTGCTCTCGACAAGGCATTTCGCGGACAACGGGAGGTTAGGCTATGGTTGGATTTGAGACCGAAGAAGAGGCCCTGAAACATACGATCTACCTGGTAGAGCACTTCGAGCCACAGGACCATCCGGGTGGGATCGACGCGGCTTTTGCATGGCTTACGACGTTTAACCAGCAGGACAACCAGCGCCTGTGGAACGATTTGCGTCAGGCGCTTCGAGAAAACGAAGCGCTGACGCAGCCGCATATCATCGACTTTCTCAGTCATCCCGAATACGCCGCCAGGACGGGTTACTGGTGGTACGACGCGGCGAACTGGAAAGTGGATTAGCCGCCTCAAGCTGCGGTATGATTCTGCACGTCTGAAGGGCTAGCGGGCCTAAAGCTTTCGTGGCCGAGCGTCCATGTCCGGATATCTGCCGCCCGCCGGCGGGTCATGCACAAACGGCTTGCGGCGTTTAACCAGCGCTTCAATCTGCCGATACCATACCTACCTCTCGGCCGATAAAATGTCGCGTTTATGGATTGTTTAGTTCTCGAACCTGATGCACGCTATCAAGCTCCCTTTTAACGAACTGGCGCGCCTGGAGGCGTTGAAACAGTACGATGTACTTAACCTTCCGCCGGCTCCCGCCTTCGACCACATCGTCGAGCTTGCCGTCAGGTTTTTTAACGTTCCGTTTGCTTTTATTGCATTTGCAGGAAAGGACCGGCAGTGGATGAAGGCATGTCACGGCCTCAGCTTGCGGGACATGCAGCAGGTGCATTCGCTATGTACGTATACGATCATGTCTTCCGGCGCCACCGTGGAGGTGGAAGATTTGAGTCGTGACGAACGCTTCCAGAACCATCCTTTCGTAATCACGCGTCCGTTGGCGCGGTTTTACGCAGGAGCGCCGGTTCGCACGCCGGATGGTCATAACCTGGGCACACTCTCGGTGCTCGACAGGTCGCCGCGCGCCTTCACCAAGCTCCAAAAAGACACGCTAGCAAAGCTTGCGGGGTTGGTCATGCACGAATTGGAGGGCCAATACACTCATAGCCGCCTGAACCGCCAGATTGCAGAAAGCGAGGCCCGATGCCGAAACATCGTAGACAACGTTCGAGAAGTGATTTTTCAGACCGACGCCGGAGGCGTGTGGACGTTTCTGAATCCTGCATGGACGGAACTGACGGGGTTTCCGCTCGAAGAAAGCATCGGCCGCCACTTCCTGCACTTCGTACATCCGGAAGATCGGAGGCTGCAGCGCGAGCAGTTTCGCCGTCTGATCGAGATGGAACTGCCTGCCTGCCGGCACGAGATACGGTATCAGTGTTCCGACGGGGGTTATTGCTGGGTAGAGATCCACGCCCGCCTGAATGTAAGCAGATACGGCGATGTGCCCGGCATTACCGGCACACTCATCGACATTACAGAGCGCAAACAAATTGAGAACACCCTTGCCCTATCAGAGTCTCGTTTCCGGGCAGTATTCGAGCAAAGTGGCGCCGGGATTCTGCTGCTGATGCCCGGAGGCCGTATTCTGTCAGCCAACCCCTCCGCCGAGGAGATGTTTGGATTCTCGGAGCGCGAGATGCGCCACAAGGCCGCTTTCGAGATCGTCCACCCCGACTGCGCCACAGAAATGGATGCCATGATCCGGCAACTCGCCTCCGGGGAGCGCGATCGGGCGCATGGGAAACAGCGCTGTGTGCGAAAGGACGGGGCCAGCTTTGCCGTCTCGATGAAAATGAAGCTGATTCGTGATGAAAACGCCCTTCCTCTTTTCCTCGTTGCTCTCGTAAAGAATCTTTCGAAGCGCCCTCACATGGAAACTCCATCTATCGGGGCTGGCAAGGATGAAAGGAGCACTGTTTCATTTGGCTACTGCCATGACCTCTCCTGAAGCTCTTCGGGCGCACCCCTTCACCCTTCCGGACCATTTCTCCCCCTTGCCCATAAAAAGAGAACAGATTGCCTTTTGTACAGGCTCTGGATTGTCGTTTTCCGATCATCAAAACATACTGTACCTATGTATGACCTGAAAAAAGCACAACTCGCCGACCTGGAGGGCCAGGGCTTTGTTTTTCCCAGAACGACCGTTTTCGGCAAAAAGTATCAGGGCGTTTTCTTCTGCGAAGAGGGTGATCTGCTCAATAAGATGAAGGAGGAAGAAAAAATTACATTCTCAGGGGTCGTATACGAGCGCACACGTGAGCGTGAGGAAACACTCTCCGTTACCATTACAGATGTCATATCCACACACCAGGGCGAACGGGCAAATCTAATTGCGGTGGATGAAACCTGAACAGGCAAGGGCAAAGAGCCGGAGAGGCATCTGCCGTCGGTCCTGGTCTTGATGAAAAGGCAGACGGCTACAGCCTCCGCAGGGATACGTTGCCCATACCGGCACGCAGAAAGAGTCCGGGGCCTCCCCCATTGATGCTTCCCTGGATGGACTTCGTCATCCATTTTCCTTCCACTTTCAAGGGAAAGTCCGTGTTGGCAGAACCCATCCCGGAAGTTGCCTCCACCTCCACCCCTACCCTATCGGACAGGAAAGCCGTCACATTGCCGGCCCCCGTTGTCAGTCGTGAATCGCCGCTCGGCTGGCGGGTGATGGTGGCATCTATGTTGCCGGCTCCAGCCTGCGCGTCGATTTCTCCTTCTACGTCGTCCAGGGTTACATTTCCTGCGCCGGTATTGACCTCGACGAAGCCTACGGCGCGATCTACCTGAATATTACCAGCGCCCGACTTGACCCGAACAGGGCCGTTGATGTCGCCGATCTGGATGTTTCCGGCTCCTGTGTGCCCCTCTACCTCGCCGGTCAGGTTTTCGATGTAAATGTTGCCGGCTCCACTACTGAAGTCTACGCTGTAGCGCTCCGGCACGAGGGCCGTCAGGTGGATCCGAAAGCGGTCACCGTCGCGCCATTTGCCCAAGATGCCGTGGCTTTTCTCATAGCGTGAGGACACATAAACTTCGTCGTCGCGCTGGTCAAAATCGACCTGATAGTTCTCCATCAGTCTTTTCGCATCAGAGCGGTCATGGACATCCATCACGAGTTCGATTTCGATGCGCACCTCATTGCCGCGTGCGGAAAGAACTTCAATGTCGCCCCGGTCCAGATCGAGGATCAATGTCCCTCCGGGTCGCACTTTGAAAGATTTTGTGATCTTCTCCGTTACGTCGTTCGCGCGCCTCGCCTCGGGGCCGTCTTCGGCCCGAACGCTGCACACGATCAGAGCGAGCGCCGCTGCGAACATCAGGCTGCGATGAAACATTTTTTCCCTCATGCAATCAACTTTGTTGTCAGGTCCGTGTGTAGTTACGTAAACTTGACGGTGATGTTGCGTTTCTTTCCCTTCCCACAACCCTCTGCGCATAACGATTCGTCATGTCTTCTTTTCCTGCTGTCGTTGAACGCTTTCTCCGGTATGTTCGGATAGACACCCAATCCGATCCGGACTCTATCACGACACCCTCGACAGAGAAGCAGAAGAATCTCAGCGCCCTGCTGGCAGACGAGTTGCAGCGCCTCGGAGTCAAGGATGCGCACATGGATGGGTATGGATACGTCTTTGGCACGATTCCGTCTACGCTCTCCCCGGAGACGGCCCGTCGGACTCCGACGCTCGGCTTGCTGGCGCACGTCGATACCTCTCCTGACGCGCCGGGGGCAGGCGTGAACCCAATCATTCACCGCAATTACCAGGGCGGCGTGGTAGCCTTGCCGGGCGATCCGTCCGTCCGGCTCGACCCGCAGCACCGGCCGGCCCTGTTGCGGCACATCGGACACGACCTTATCACTAGCGATGGAACGACCTTGCTCGGCAGCGATGATAAGGCGGGCGTTGCGATCCTGATGCAACTGGCGGAAGATCTGCTGAAGGATATGCAGTCGCCGCGACCTACCATTCGCCTCTGCTTCACTGTGGACGAGGAAATCGGTCGTGGCGTCGACAAGCTGGACCTGAAGGCTTTCGAGGCCGACGTAGCATATACGATAGACGGAAGCGGCGCAAGCTCTCTGGATGTCGAGACTTTCCATGCGGCGGAAGCCATCGTCACGGTAAAAGGGGTTACTGTGCATCCCGGCTATGCTAAAGGCGTCATGGTGAACGCGGTACGCATCATGGCGGAAATGATCGCGCTGCTGCCGCCCACCGAAGCGCCAGAGACGACAGATGATCGGGAAGGCTACATTCACCCGCACCACCTCTCTGAAGGAGACCCGGCCCGCGCCACCGTGAAGTGCATCCTGCGTGATTTTACAGAGGAGGGGATGAGGAGGCGCAAGGACTATATGAGATCGCTGGTTGCGCTATTCGAGTTGAAGTATCCGAAAGCCGTCTTCACGCTGGAAATCCGGGACCAGTACAAAAACATGCGCTCCTACATTGAACAGACGGACTCTCGCGTGATAACCTTTGCCTTCAAGGCAGCGGAAGCGATGGGTCTTGAACTGCGCGAGGAAGTGGTGCGGGGCGGCACGGACGGAGCGCGGTTGTCGGAGATGGGAATTCCTACGCCCAACGTATTCAACGGAGGGCACGATTACCACAGTTGTTTCGAGTGGAACACGGTTCAGAACCTGGAACAGTCGCTGGCTTATACCCACGCGCTGGTGCGGTACTGGGGCGAGCACGGCGCGGACGGGCCAGAGGAATAGCTTTTCCGCCTGCACAGGCATCGCGCTCTCGTTCCAGCTATGCGTCGGTATATCTATCCTTAGACATCTCCGGCAACAAATGATTCTTTGATCCGAATGGCGACAAGGGTAATGTCGTCGTTCTGAGGCTGACCTTTTGCCCAATGATCGGCCAGTCGGGCCAGTTGCTCGATGGTTTTGCCGACACCTTGAGGAGCATAGGTGCGGAGACATTCCTTGACAGGCGTATAGCCCAGGGTTTCGTGTGCGTCGTTGAACAATTCAGGCAGACCGTCCGACATCAGCAGCAGCATATCTCCCGGTGCCACCTCGAAGGCGTGTTCCTGATATGGAAAGTCCATCCCTGTACCGAGTGGGAGACCTTTCAGGACGAGTTCTTCCACGGCGTCCTGCGCATACCGGTAGTGAAGAACGGGCGGCATACCTGCTGCGGCGAGCCTTACCGTTCGGCCGAAAAACTTCACAAGCATCAGGCTCATGTATAAACCGCGCAGGTGCATCTGCCGGAGTCCGAACGAGATCCGCTGCAAAACTTTCAGGCTGTCGTAGCGCGGGGCGAGGCTGTGGAAATAGCTCTTGGTGGTTGCCACCACAATGCCTGCTTTCATCCCATGCCCGGTGGCATCCCCTACGGCGATGGTAATCAGCCCCTGTTCATCAATATAGAAATCGTAATAATCGCCCCCTACCTCGGTTGCAGTGCTCATATACACCGCAACGTCGAGTTCGTCTGACTGCGGCGGATTCTGGGGAAGCAGGGATAGTTGCAGGTTTCGGGCTTCCGAGAGTTCCTGCGTTTTACGGTCGTAGTCGGACTGGATCTGCTTCAGGAGGTTCTCGCTTTTTTCTTTTTCCAGCTTCAGGCTTTCGGTGCGTTCGGCGACGGTCTGTTCGAGTTCG
>CBDUBU010000035.1:0-20374 GCA_965365465.1 uncultured Rhodothermaceae bacterium | reverse complement strand
GCCGGGATGGTGGACGGCGGGGGGGCGGAAGCCGGTAGGCAATAGTGAATCTAGTCCCGACAGTAAAGGCGGGGGCTGCTCGAGGTGGCTCTCGCCTTTTATGTAATCATGTGTTTGCAAGAGAAGTATATATTGGCCCTATGAAGAAACTCATCATCGAAGACAAACTTCCTGTTTTCCGAAAGACGCGCTTGCCTAACGGTGTTCGCGTAATCTCGGAAACGATTCCGTCGGTAAGATCAGTTTCCGTGGGGGTGTGGGTTTTCACGGGCAGCCGTGATGAGGCCGTAGATGAAAGTGGCATCAGCCATTTCATCGAGCACATGGTGTTCAAGGGCACCGAACGGCGGCGGATGTTCCACATTGCTCAGCGTATGGAATCCGTGGGTGGATACCTCAATGCTTTTACCAGCAAGGAGTACACCTGCTATTATGCCCGCGCCCTGGATGAGCACCTCGCACGTTCAATTGATGTCGTATGCGACCTCATTTTGCAACCCAGCTTTCCTGTGAAGGACCTCGAAAAGGAAAAAGACGTGGTGCTGGAGGAAATGAAGATGTACGAAGATGCACCCGAAGATTATGTGTTTGACATATTCGACGGGGTTATTTACAAAGACCATGGCCTGGGCAGGCCCATTATAGGTTTCCCGGAAACGGTGAAGGCATTCACGCGCGAACAACTCCTTTCGTACCTGAACAGTCATTATACTACCGACAGAATCGTGCTTGCTGTTGCAGGAAATGCAGATCACGATGAAGTAGTAAAAGCGGCTGAACGGATTTTTCATGGAGCCACGCGCGATGAAGGTTCAGCTTACCGAAGCCCTGTCAACGGATATTATCCGGCGGAACTCGTAGCGGAGCGTCCTATGCAGCAGGCTCATCTGGTGCTTGGGACCAGGTCTTACGATGTTCATCATCCGAAGCGGACAACGCTATCTGTGTTGAATACGCTTCTCGGAGGTGGGATGTCCAGCCGACTGAATCAGAACATCAGGGAGAAATACGGTTTCTGCTATAACGTGTATTCGTTTATGAACATGCATGGAGATGCAGGCGACTTTGGGGTTTACATGGGCACTGATGCATCCAAAATCGACCGTGCAAAAAAGCTTATCTTCCGCGAACTTGACAAGTTGGTCGATAAGCCAGTCAGCCAGCGTACGCTCAATCAGGCCAAGAATCAGGTAAAGGGTTCCATCATGTTAGGGCTTGAAAGTATGAGCAACCGTATGATGCGAATCGGACGACAGGAACTGTACTTTGAGCGCTATTTGTCACTAGACGAAATTATCGCAGAAATTGACAGGGTGTGTGCGGAGGATGTGCAGCAGGTTGCAGAGGAGCTTTTCCGGCCGGACCAATTCTCTACTACTGTGCTCTTGCCTAAAGGTCAGGCATAAGCAGAGAGGGCCTTACAGTGGCCGGCTTGGCCAACCAGCTTTGATCAAGTCCTTGTTTCACTCTTAATCTATAGGGAAATGAAGATTCTAGTTACCGGTGGGGCAGGTTTTATTGGTTCCCACGTTGCAGATGCGCTGCTGGATCGCGGTCATGAAGTACATGTGGTGGATAATCTTTCTTCAGGCAAGAAGGATAATCTTCCAGAGGGCGTATCGTTTCATGATATTGACATCAGAGATCCTGAGATCGTCGAACTGTTCCAGCGTCATCGATTCCAGATCATGGTCCATCATGCGGCGCAGATGGATGTGCGGAAATCCGTAGCAGACCCGGCATTTGATGCCGGAGTGAATGTATCAGGTTTTCTGAACCTGATGGAGGCGGGCCGCAGCAATGGGTTGGAGAAAGTGGTATTTGCCTCTACAGGAGGCGCTATATATGGCGAGCCGGAGTACACGCCTCAGGATGAGCAGCACCCGCTGCGCCCGCTGTCTCCCTATGGAATTACCAAACTGACTACTGAAAAGTACCTTCATTATTATCAGAAGCAATATGGCATATCGTATGTAGCGCTTCGCTATGCTAACGTATATGGGCCCCGGCAGAATGCGCATGGAGAGGCCGGCGTTGTAGCCATCTTCACGGAGAGGATGCTGCGAGGTGAGCAGCCTTTAATCAACGGGGATGGTCTTCAGACACGCGATTACGTATACGTTGGAGACGTGGTGCGAGCTAACATGAATGCACTGGATTATTCCGGATCAGGAATATTCAACGTTGGAACTGGGGTGGAAACGACCGTCATCCAACTTTTTCAGACGATCAAACGGTTTGCCAATCCAGACATACAAGAGCTTCACGCAGAAGGAAAGCCAGGTGAACAGCGTCGCAGCGTACTTGGATTTGCGCACAGTCAAAAAGAACTTGGCTGGAAACCTACAGTTGCATTAGAGGAGGGCCTGGACCGTACGGTAGCATGGTTTAAAAAAGACGGTGTTAAGCTATAGCGAATATGCAGTTTCCGGGTGATCGTCAGTGGATACGTATCGTGTTCAACTCCAGGATTTTGAAGGCCCGCTCGACCTCCTGTTGTTTTTCATTCAGCGAGACGAACTCGATATCCACGATATTCCCATTGCGAAAATCGCGGACGAGTTTCTTGAGTATGTCAGGCTGCTAAAAGAGGTAGACCTTGATAAAGCCGGAGATTTCATCTACATGGCTGCTCTTCTGATTAACCTGAAGGCGCGGATGCTTTTTCCAGTGCAGGAAACTGGAGAGGAAGACGAGTTCCAGGATCCCCGTCGTGAATTGGTTGATCGTTTGCTGGAGTATGTTCGGTACAAAGAGGCATCAACCAAGTTGATGAACATGCACGAGTTGCGATCTGAACATTTCACACGTGGGCTGGAAGTACTTCCCGGAACTGAGCAGTTTTATGAGGCAGAACCTGTGTTGCGGGTATCGGTGTTTGACCTTGTGTCATCAATTTCGAGGTTGTTAAGCAAGCCTTCGGAGGAGCCGCTGCACACAGTATCCCGTTTCATGTATTCTGTCGAAGAACAACAGGTATACATTCTTAAAGAGGTATGTTCGAAGGGGCGAACGGCTTTCCATGAACTGATGCGCGGATTTTCAAAGGAGTTTGTTATCGTCTCTTTTCTGGCTGTGCTCGAATTGGTCAGGCGGAGCAAGCTAAAGCTTTTCGTTCATAGCGGACATGAACTTTTTTTTATGGATCGGATGGATAAAAACGTGCAATTTTCCTCCGGGATCTCTAGCAACGATGGTGTAATCCAGCGTGAAGTGGGGCTTGATCAGTAAGTAGACAACCATGACTTCAGCACAGAGAAGGTTGGAGGGCGAGGAGGAACAGTTGCGTCAGGTTACGGAGGCATTGATCTTTGCCGCGAATGAGCCGGTGACGGCGGATAAGATTGCACGTATATATATGCGGGTGTCGGGGCAGGAGGCGCCCACAGCAGAGCTTATAGGGGAGGTTATAAAGCATCTGAATAAACTTTACGATTCGTCCGGATGCAGCCTCCGGATTTACAGATGGGGGGGAGGGTATCGGATGGCCACGATAACGGAAGTTGCTCCTTACCTCAAAGAGATGTTTTCGGAAGATCGGAGCCGTAAGCTGTCACGTTCTCTGATGGAGACGTTGTCCGTTATTGCATATAAACAACCAGTATCCAAACCAGAGGTGGACTTCATACGCGGTGTAGATTCTGATTACGCAATCCGAAAACTTTTGGAGGGGGGATTGATTGATCTTGCCGGGCGGGGAGAGTCGGTAGGGCGTCCGCTGCTCTACAGACAAGCAGTCGGTTTCTGGAGGAATTCGGGTTGGGCAGCATCGATGAATTGCCGAAGTTAAAAGATCTGGAGGATTTGCTCCTCGATGGCGCTTTCAGCCATGACCAGGCAGCATTGCTGGGAATCAAGCCGAAATCTTCGCTAGAACACTCTGAAGTAAAGATCGTTAACAATGGCGCTGAAGGAGATTAGAACAAGGCACAACCATCAGGATGTGCCTTCTGCATATTAAGACACTATGGGTTCTGACAAGAAAAAAGGGAAAGCTTCTCTTGCGGGGAGAGCGCAGCAAGTAAGAAGCAAAGAAAGGGGTGCGACGGATTCCAGCGATATGCGTCTCAACAGGTATATCGCACAGGCAGGAGTTTCTTCGAGAAGGAAGGCAGATGCTATGATCAAGGAGGGCCGTGTAAAGGTGAACGGCCAGGTTGTTACTGAGCTGGGCAGCAAGATTAAAGAGGGAGACGTAGTTGAGGTTGGAGGGAAGGTTATATCTCCGCAGGACTTGATCTATATTCTTCTGAACAAGCCGGCAGACACCATAACAACGACGAGCGACGAACGAGGAAGACGAACGGTTCTTGACCTCATTGATTTGCCGCAGCCTGTAAAAGATGGTCTGTTTCCTGTAGGCCGTCTGGATCGGGACACGGTTGGCGCCTTGCTTGTCACAAACGACGGCGACCTGGCAAACCGTTTGATGCATCCGAGGTATGAGACGCAGAAATTATACCTGGTTCGCACCAGAGAATCTGTCAAACCGCATGAAATTGACCAACTTCTGCGCGGAGTGCCTTTGGAGGATGGTCTTGCAAAAGCTGATCGTGCGGTTTATACCGCTCTGCCGGATCATCACGAAGTCGGGATCCAATTGCACGAGGGCAGAAATCGACAGATTCGCCGTATGTTTGAAGCTTTGAATCATGAAGTGGCTCACCTGGAGCGAGTGAATTATGCAGGGCTTACAGTCGAAGGTGTAAGAAGAGGTAAGTGGCGCAAGCTGAAACCCCATGAAGTGCAGCGTCTTCGGCATCTCGTTAAACTTAAATAACTGTGTGCTGACATGCAGGTTGAGAATAATTCAGTGTCTCAAAAGATTCGGTACGAGGGATTGACGTACGACGACGTATTGCTTATTCCGGCTCGGTCTGCGGTAATGCCTAGAGAGGTAAGCACAACGACGTTGCTGACAAGGTCCATTCGACTGAATATCCCTCTTCTATCGGCAGCAATGGACACAGTGACGGAAGCCAATATGGCTATTGCTATGGCAAGAGAGGGCGGGGTTGGGGTGTTGCATAAAAACATGACCATAGCACAGCAGGCGGCCGAAGTGCGAAGGGTGAAGAGGTCGGAAAGCGGAATGATTCTGGATCCTATCACCCTCAAAGCCGGCGACACGGTAGGACAGGCGCGTATGTTGATGGCGCGTTTCTCTATTGGAGGCATACCCATTGTTGACGATGAGAACAGGCTTATCGGCATTGTGACGAATCGAGACCTTCGTTTTCAAACCGATGGACATGCCTCGCTCGGCTCGTTGATGACTTCCACCGGATTGATAACAGCGCCGATCGGCACTACGCTTGAGAAAGCAGAAGAACTGCTTCAAGGGTATAAGATCGAGAAGCTCCCTGTAGTAGATAAGGACGGGTATCTTAAAGGTTTGATAACCTTTAAGGACATTCAAAAGAAGCGGCAGTATCCACATGCCTGCAAAGACGAGCACGGAAGGCTTCGTGTGGGCGCAGCAGTAGGAGTAACGCCTGACGTTCTGGAGCGGGTAAGCTCGCTGGTAGATGCATCTGTGGATTTCGTCACAATCGATACAGCACACGGCCATTCAGAAGGAGTGCTGAAAACAGTCGAGATGGTTAAGTCCAACTTTGAATCACTTGAAGTTATTGCAGGCAACGTAGCTACCGCGGAGGGGGCCCGTGATCTCATCGCAGCGGGCGCTGACGGGGTCAAGGTTGGCATTGGTCCCGGGTCGATATGTACAACCCGAGTTGTGGCCGGCGTCGGGGTTCCGCAACTCACGGCCATTATGGAGTGTGCATCCGTTTCTCGATCACTAGGGGTTCCGTTGATTGCGGATGGAGGGATCAAGCAAACAGGTGACATTCCGAAAGCCATAGCTGCCGGCGCGAGTGCAGTTATGATCGGTGGATTATTTGCGCGTGTTGAAGAAAGCCCGGGAGAAACCATTCTTTACGAAGGGAGGAAGTACAAAACCTACAGAGGAATGGGATCCGTGGGGGCCATGCAGGCCGGCAGCAAGGATCGGTATTTTCAGGATGCGGAAGACGATATCAAGAAACTGGTTCCGGAGGGCATTGAAGGACGGGTTGCTTATGGGGGAATGTTGAGTGAAGTCGTCTATCAGATGATGGGCGGCGTTCGAGCAGCTATGGGATATTGCGGGTGCGCTACATTGGATGAGCTATATGATAAGGCGCAGTTCGTGCGCGTTACCGACTCAGGTGTGCGCGAGAGCCATCCGCACGACGTTTTTATTACCAAGGAAGCTCCTAACTATAGCACGCGAGTGTGAATGACACGGTAGATGAACCAGCATTTCTGCTAGATTCTCGATAGGCAATGTCTGACAATATCAGCAAGGTTAGAAGCAGGCTCGATAGTATAGGGGCTGATGCCTGTGTGCTGACTTTGTTGCCGGATGTGCGCTGGGTTAGTGGATTTACTGGATCTAATGGAATCCTTATCGTTGATAAGAAAGCTGTGCATCTGGTGACCGACGGAAGATATACGTTGCAGGCGCATCTGGAGGTAAATGAATCAAAAGTACAGGTTCACATTGCTCCCCACGATATCTATGAGTATGTAAGCCAGCAGCATCTTTTTGGTGAAGCAGAGCGGGTGGTTTTTCAAGCAGATCATCTTACATGGGCTGCGCATGACGATCTGGCTTCTTGTATCCCTCATGCCTCTCTGATTCCCCAGAAAGAATTCCTTTCAGCGCTGGTGGCGGCGAAGACATCCGCAGAAGTTGAGAGGATACAAGAAGCTCAGCGTATTACTGAGGACGTCTTTGGTTATCTGCTAGGCTGGATAAGGGCTGGGCTTAGTGAAAAGGAAGTATCCGCTGAAATTGTCTATCAGCATCTGAAACGTGGCGCTCAGGGTATGTCCTTTGAGCCGATTGTTGCATCAGGATCAAGAGCAGCCCTTCCTCATGCCCGTCCAACAGACAAGTTGCTAGCGGACGGAGAGCTGGTAATCCTTGATTTTGGATGTGTCTATGAAGGATATGCTTCTGATATGACGCGCACAATCGCTATTGGTTGGGCAGGAGAGGAGGCGCGACAGGCATATGATGTCGTACTAGATTCTCAAAACAGGGCCATTGGCGCGGCTCGTGCAGGAATGCTCTCAGAAGAGCTAGATCATGTTGCACGCATACCCATAGAGGAAGCGAATCTGGGTGAGTTCTTTACGCATGGGTTGGGCCATGGCGTGGGACTGCAGATACACGAGTGGCCCCGGATTTCCAGAGGAGTCAAGTACAAATTACCACTGGATGCTGTTGTCACGATAGAGCCAGGTGTTTATTTGCCGGGCAAGTTTGGCATTCGCATTGAGGATATGGTTCTGCTTGGCAAGGAGAGAAGCAGCAACCTCACCTCGGCGTCAAAGGATCTGATAGTTCTTAAAGCATAGCTTGATTAACGCCTCGAAACATGTCTGAGTCGTCGGAAAATGACAGTTCCCGTGGGCGTGTTCGTCGCGTGCTGGTGATCGCTTATTATTTTCCGCCCATGAGTTTGAGCGGTGTGCAACGGGTGGCGAAGCTGGTCAAATATCTTCCGGAATTTGGCTGGTTGCCGACTGTGCTTACCGTCAAGCCGGCAGGATATTTTGCGTTTGACCCGGACATGCTCGCTGAAGTTGAGGCTGCGGGAATTGAAATTCACCGCACCGTTTCGCTTGATCCAACGCGCTTGTTTGGTAAAGGGCCAACATCGGTCAGTTTGCCTGCGGAAGACACTCGCAGGTGGTTCTCGCATCTGAGCCAGTTTTTTTTTATTCCGGACAACAAGATCGGTTGGTTTTTCCCTGCCGTGCTTTCCGGATTGCAACTTCTCAGCGAGCAAAGGTTTGACGCTATTTTCTCGAGCGCGCCACCTTACACTGCGCACCTGATTGCAGCTGCGCTGAGTAAAGTGAGTGGGGCGCCGCTAATAACCGATTTTCGTGATGACTGGGTCGGAAATCCCCGACACATTTATCCAACTCCGGTCCACCGAGCCATTCATCAGTTTCTGGAGCGTCTTGTGCTGTCCCAGAGTGAAACGGCTATAACCATCAATGAGTACATTGCATCTGCGCTCAGAGGTCGTTCTCGCTCCGCCCATCAAAAAAATCCTTTCAAGGTAGTTCCTCAAGGATATGATGCTCACGATTTCGCGGTCGTTCCAATGGATTACGAGCGGGAGGTGATGCATCTTGTGTATTGTGGAATATTCTATGATGCCCAGACCCCTGATTATTTTCTGCGCGGTCTTGCATTGCTCGTGCATCAACGGCCCGAAGTGGCAGCAAAAATCAAAGCTGTTTTCGTGGGGATGATCCCTGAAACCTCGCTCGAGCTCGCTGATACATTGGGCATCAGCCACCTGATACGGTGCGAAGGATACCTGGCGCATAAGGAAGCCGTGGCGCATCTGGTAGCCGGTGATGTCCTGTGGATGACAGTGGGAGAGCAGGTGGGGGCGGAGGGTATTTCAACCGGAAAGCTGTATGAGTACTTTGGGGCGCGGAAACCTATTCTCGCGCTGGTTCCACCTGGAACGGTTCGCGCGACGGCAAACCGCTATGGGGCCGCCAGGATTGTGTCGCCAACGGATGTATCAGGTATTGCCGGTGCAATCGGCGCATTCTTCGATCAGTGGAGGAACGGTGGGTTGCCGACACCGCACGGGGATTTTGTAGCCGAGTTTGAGAGAAAGCGCCTCGCCGGCGAGGTAGCAACGTTGCTTGCCAGGGTAACGAACAACAGAACTTCCTGACAGCTATACACCGTTATTGTAAGTCAGAAATGCATAAAACGATTACGCTTTCCAGCGTGCATGAACACCTCGAGCAAATAGTAGAGGAGGCTGAGGCCTTTGTCACGTCTTTTTCATCTGACGAGGATCTGGTATATCGTGTCGTTTTGCTGACAACGGAGGCGGTTACAAACGCGATGAAGCATGGCAATCGTTTCGACCCTGACAAGTTGGTGACTGTAGCGTTTAAGGCGCTGGATGATCGAATTGAGATTGATGTTTCTGATGAAGGAGAGGGTTTCAACTGGCAAGGGGTAAGGAATCCCCTTGAGGAGGAAAACCTGATGCGGGATAGCGGACGGGGCGTTTATCTTATTGAAGCTCTGGCTGATGAATTCCGGTATGAAATGGGGGGACGTAAGCTTCATATGGTATTTCGCCTCCCGGATCAGTAAACCAGTCGCAACGATGAAATGGCCGCGTCTGATTACAGCCCTTCTCGTTATCGTTTACGCGGCGTTATCCTTTTTTGCGAGTGATCGCTCTTGGTTGTACCAGTTTGTTTTGTGCAGCCTGCTGGCCGCTTTGCTTGTGTGGTGGCAATGGCGTTTGGGAGAAATATCGCTTTCAAAGGTGCTTCTATGGGCTTTTGTTTTCCGGAGCCTGATGATCTGGGTTCCTCCAGGTTTGTCTGACGACGTTTTCAGATATATCTGGGATGGGATGCTTATCATCAACAATGTTAATCCCTACCATTACCTGCCTGCTGATCCATATCTCGCTGATTATGCAGACGAACCCATTTTCAGCCTTCTCAACTCAGGTAATTTCTACTCTGTATATCCCCCGGTTTCGCAGTCAGCCTTTGCGCTCGGGGGCCTTTTTTACAAATATGGCTGGCACTATAGCTATTATGCTATCAAACTTCTGTTTGTAACGGCTGAGGCAGCCTCGCTCCTCTTGTTATCGAGGATGGTTGATGCTCGGCGGCTTGTTTTGTATGCCTGGAACCCGCTGGTGATTGTGACTGCTGCCGGTCAGGCCCACACGGAATCGTTGCTTGTATTCTTTCTGGTTTTATATATCTGGGCTTATCGAAAGGGCAAGGGGGAGTATGCCTCTGTAGCTCTGGTCTGCGCGGGACTGGTCAAACTGTATCCGTTTTTTCTTTTTCCGGCTCTATGGCAGCGTTACAGGTGGCGCGCATTATGGCCAGCGTTACTCGTTTTGTCGGCATTCGTAATTCCGTTTTTTGATATAGAAGCTATCAGACATCTGGCTGACTCACTAGATCTCTATGTGCGGTATTTCGAATTCAATGCAGGTTTTTACTATGCTCTGAAGAAAACACTTTACGTATTTACAGGGGCAGATCACAGTAAAACACTCGGTCCCTTACTGCGAGGAGTCTTTCTGACATCTGTTCCTATTGCACTATTCTTCGATTTCAAGAATAAATGGTCGCTACGAAGGGTTTCCGTAGTAATATTCGGAGCCTTTTTGTTAACAGCGACAACGATCCATCCCTGGTATTTGCTAGGTGTGCTGGTATTAGCCGTTCCGGCGCGTACACCTTCGTGGCACTGGTACTGGCTCGGTATATGCTCTCTAGGAACTTACCTCTTGTACATTGATGGGCCGTACTGGTGGTTTGTATGGTCTGGCTGGTTTGGGTGGGGAGTTCTGGTCCTGGTTAAATACCATATGCCGTTATTGCAAATAGTTCAAAAAACAAGATCGAGAACAAAAACAAATAAGGTCATCACTTTTCTACCGTGGATTAGAGGTTGCTCGATCCTTGATCTTGGAGCTGGAGAGGGATATGTAGGCGCGCAGTTACAACAAGCCCATGGAGCGGCTGTCACACTTGTCGATGTCATCGATATAAATCAGACGAGCCTTCAACTGGTCAGATACGACGGCGCTCGCCTGCCGTTTGCAGATAATGCGTTCGATCTAACCATTCTTTACTACGTACTCCATCATTGCTCCAATCCTGCACAGGTTTTGTCAGAAGCTGTCAGGGTATCAAAACGCGGCATCATTGTCGTTGAATCGGTCTATACCAACAGGCTCAACCATCTCGTACTAACAAACCTGGACAAGTGGGCTAACCGCCTCCGATCTCATGGCTTAATGACACAGCAAGAAGGACATCTACATTTCCGAACTGCTCTGGGGTGGAAGCGTTTGTTTAGTAATTACAGGATTAGAATTGCTAAAGAACAAAAATGGGGACATCTGATTCATCGCCGCATTCTCTTTTATCTTGAAAAGGAGGCGTAGGTCTCCCAAAACTTGTCTACTTCGGCCCATTCATATCCAGAGAAGCGGCGAAACCAGGTCATCTGTCGCTTTGCATATTTCTTTGTGTTGCTTTTTAGCATTGACGCCATTTCATCGTAGGAAATGTCACCCTGCAGAAAGGAAACTGGTTCTTTGTAGCCGATAGTTTTGAGTGCATTCAACTGTGGATCATATCCCTCATTCAGTAAATCTTCGACCTCACGAACCAGGCCTTCTCTGAGCATTGCATCGATACGCGAGGATATTCTCTCGTTCAAACTGTCAGGTGATCTCCACAGCACCAGCGTTCTATACTTATAAGGCGAAGGAATCTGATCTTTATAGTAAGAAGAAAGAGGTTTCCCTGTACCGTGGTAAACCTCCAGAGCGCGAATGAGCCGGTGAGATTTCGATGCGTCCATTGAGCCGGCTGTGGCGGCGTCTACTTGCAGTAGTTCTTGATACAGGATGTGTGCTCCTTCGCTTGCAAGCCGCTCGGACAAGCGACGACGGACTTGCGGGTCGATGGCTGGAATGTCAGCCAGGCCGAACTGGAGCGCCTGAAGATAGAGCGTTGACCCTCCTACGATCAGTGGTGTAAACCCGCGAATAATGATGTCCTGTATTCGCTGTGCAGCCTCTCGGGCAAATTGTCCTGCTGAATAGCCTGTTTCAAGATCCAATTCATCCACGAAATGGTGGGGGATCCGGTGAAGCTGGCTCCGATCAGGTTTAGCTGTTCCAATGTTTAGCTGCCGGTATATCTGCCGGCTATCTACGGAGATGATCTCAGCATTGAGTCTTTCCGCCAACTGAAGGCTAATTTCTGTCTTGCCTACCGCGGTAGGGCCAGTGAGCGTCAGGATTGACCCGAAATTCATGGATGAATAGAATCAGGTTGTCCCTGGACGAAACGCACCATGTTTCCGTACAGGAAAAGAATTATTCCTTGAACGACCAAAATATTAGTGAGAAGAAAGAACGTCGCTTCTTCTACGGGAAGTCCCAGAGGATCAAGATTAAGGGAGTAAGTATTTGATATATCCCATATTCCTGAGGCAATGGCGATTCTATCTGCTATCCACAGATATAAGGTGGGAACAATGATGCTGAACCCTACCTGCCGGCGCAGACCCCATAAAAGAGGGCCTGCTATACCCCACATGATACAGAGAACAGGACAGGCCCAAGCCAGGATCAAACCTAAATAATATCCTCTATTCCAACCTGTTGCCAGCAATATAGCTCCAATAACTGTTGATGTCAGGAAGAAAGCTGCTCCTGCAACCCGTGGCGTCAGAGACTCCTTTATTGTATTGCCTGTAAGTGGATTACGCGCCATGACATGGTACAAGAAAAGCCCTGTTAACACGGGCTGTAATAAGAAAAACAAGTATTCTTCTATAGGCACATATCCTATCACGCCTATCACGCGATCAGGTCCATAAAACCAGATCTTTCGGTAAACAAGATAGTTGTCCCAAGGCGTTGTGTAGACTAACGCAACAGCACAGACCAGTGCTAGTGGAAGCCACAATTTTCTTCCGGAATGTCCGCTCAGGGGGCGCGGCGGCAAAATGGCCAGAATGACTATGGGAAATGCAATAAACAGCAGGAGAAACGTAAGATATGTCATTACAATCAGACACGATTTTGGCTGAGATCTTTTAGCACGACGCGTGCGGCGTTTCGACCAGATGCCCCCATGATGCCGCCGCCGGGATGGGTGCTTGCGCCAGTAACATATAAACCTTTAATGTGAGTCCGGTAACCTGCCATCCCCATAAATGGGCGCAGCATAAACATCTGGTCAATGCTCATCTCCAGGTGCATCACATTCCCTCGATACAGGCCAAGTTCGCGTTCCAACCATAGCGGATGCTGAAATAACCGACCTACAATCTTTTCTTTGGAGCCGGGCGCGAATTGTTCAAACGTGTCAATTATTGAATCAGCAACGGACTCTCCGATGCTATCCCAGTTGGCGCCGTCTGCGAGATTATAAGGGTAATACTGCGCCCATAGCCACAGCACTTCACCGCCGGGAGGAGCCAACGAATCGTCAACGGCGCTGAACGTCATTGCGACAATTGGAGGGTTGGATGAAGGATGCCCCTGGAGATAATCAGCATAGGCAGCGCGGATCTGACTGGTGTTTTGGCATATCAACTGAAGCCCGGTGCGGGCCTCGATGCCTGAAAAAGCAGCATACTGTACAGGTGAATCGAGCGCCAGACGTACAATTGCTCCAAAGCCATTCCCAACTCTTATGTTCTTGCTCTCTTCAGGTCTGAATTCAGATGGAAGCATCCTCTGAAACGTTTCCCGCGCGTGGGCGCCCGATACGACAACTCTGGAGGTGATTGTATCCTTGCCGACGCGCACCCCGAGGCATCTGCCGTTGCGCAGATAAAAACTATCAACGGGCGCTTCAAGGTGAACATGGCCGCCATGAGCTTCTATGTGGCGCTGTAATGCCTGCGTAAGCATACCTGATCCACCTTTAGGTCTGGCAATTCCTCCTTCGTGATAAAGAGGATGCCATAACAGAAAAGGACCTGTCATAGGCTCGTGTGGGGGTGGTCCTGATTGTGCAGCCATCCACACAAGCATTGCTTTTAGCTTTTCTTCTGTAAAGTAGGCATCGGCAACTTCACCATATGGCTGCAGGATGTGCTGGAGCGCATGTTGCCAGTTGAGCTTTGTCGAAGATCCTGAAATGAAAGTTTTGCCAAGTTCAAATGGACTTGGAACGGAGAGAAACGCATCCCTTACCGTTCGTGCAAAGTCTCTCCAATCGTCCAGAAATTTTTTATAGGCGTATCCTTGCGTCGGGAACTTGGTTTCCAAATGATGGGCTGTGCGGTCTTCGTCCCGATAAATGAAAAGGGCATCTCCATCAGTAAAAGGCGCGAAGAAAAGTGGATCCAGATCAATATATTCCAGACCATATTTATGAAGCTGTAGCTCCTCCACGATCGGCGTCAGTCGGATGAGTATATGTGCGCTCCCGCCGAGGTCAAACTGATAGCCTGGGATTACTTCTCGTGTGGAAACTGCTCCACCGACAATGTCCCTTTTCTCGAATACACCAACGCTGTAGCCGGCCTGGGCCAGGTAGGCCCCTAAAACCAGTGCATTGTGGCCAGCTCCAACGATAGTCACGTCGTAATCCACTAGAAGACACCTTTCATGTATTATGTCTGGAAAAGAGGGAGAAAAGCATTATGAAGCTTTACGATATTACGAGACCGATTGCTCCCGGAATTGCAGTTTGGCCCGGAGATCAGCCATTTACTTCCGCATGGACTGCACAAATTGGTGATGAAAGTGTTGTCAACGTCGGCTGTCTTACCATGAGTACACACACGGGAACGCATATAGATGCCCCGTTGCATTTCATCAGGGAGGGTAAGGCTATAGAATCCTTTCCGCTGACGCATTTTGCAGGACGCGCCAGCGTCATTGAAATTTTGTCGGGCGACGTTGTGGAGCCCCGCCATCTTCAGGGCATCGACGTTGCTAAATCACAACGTGTACTATTCAAAACGCGCAGTAGTCTCAGCGCGTCCCAATTATGGACTGAAGACTTTGTTTACATTGCACCAGAGACTGTCAGATATTGCGGAGAAAATGGCATCGTTCTGATAGGAACCGATGCGCCTTCCGTTGATCCTGCCGACAGTAAAGAGCTTTTGGCTCACCGGATGCTCGCAGCGTTTGGAATTGCCAACATAGAGAACCTGCACATGCGGGATGTCCCACCTGGAGAATACGAGTTGATTGCCTTGCCGCTTTATCTTCCGGGAATGGATGCGGCTCCGGTTAGAGCAGTCTTGATTGAACGGTGATGCTGGTTTTCCAAAGTTCTCTTTAGCCTCAAAGGTGAATATAGTCGGCGGCGCTGTCGCGTAAGCGATCCCTTTGATGCACATACATCATGGTCGTTTCCACATTCTTGTGCCGGGCATGCGCCTGAACCTGCTGGAGGGAGGCGCCGGCTTCGATTGCCAGTGTGCATCCTGTGTGACGCAGGGTATGTGCGCCAATGTCTGAGGATAACCCGGCTCGCTGCGCTGTGCGTTTTACGATCATATATACTGCATTCGGCGACAAGCGTGCTCCACGGTTGTTATTGCTGAGAGACTGCCAGAGAGGACCAGATGTTATTCCATAATGACGTTTCATGTTTTCTATTTCCTCGACAACGTGGGCCGGTACTTTGACGTATTGATCAGCGCCGCCTTTGGTTGCAGGTAGGTCAACAATCCAGTAATGCCCCAGAGGTCGCACGTGCTCAACATCCATAGCAGCGGCCTCGGAGCGCCTCAACACGCAATGGAGAAGCACTAACAGCAAGGTGCGGTCTCGCATTGCAGCCGAGCCGGCTCCGTCTGTAGCAGCAATCAGGGTTTCTGCCTGTTTTGCCGTCAGGAAGATGATTCTCTGGTCGGACCTTCGGGAAGAACGAACCTTCCGCAAAAGCTGTTTGGTTGCAGGATTCCGGTCAAGCAATTCCAGAGCCATCAGCCAGTCAAAAAATCCTCGCAGCGCTGCGACACGCCTTTTGATAGTAGATGGTTTCATGTGCGCCGTCTCCAGATCACCAATGTGCTGGTTCAGATGCACAAAGGTGACCTGGCGCACAAGGTCGACATCGATATAATCTGTGCCGAAAAACTGCGTCAGGTCGTTGGAGTAGGCGCGCCGGGTTTGCTCTCTGTCGAACCGCTGCAGAAAGGCATGAAGGAGATTGATGCTTCCCTGGGACGAAAGAACGACCTCTGCCGGGTAAATGCGAGCAAGGAGCAGTCCAGCTTCATGTTCGTCTCTATTATTAGCTACACGAGTCATCTTCTCAGCCCCAACCTATGATAACTATTCTTATCACTCGTTCAATAATAGGTACAAAAGTCTGGAAAAGTCAACTCGCTGCGTCGCTGGGTTGCACGCTATCTGTCCATTGCCTCAACCGTTGCCGGTGACAAAGCCAAAGATTCCTCAGTTGCTCCATCGAAAAAATGAAGCTTGTCCAGATCAAGCGCAAGTAAGATGGTTTGGCCGGGTTCCGGCAGCGGCTGAGGCGTCACACGTGCTACAATAACATCGTCTTGGGATCGCACATAAATGACAATCTCATTTCCCATCGGCTCCACCACATCCAGAATAAACTCCACTTGAGCAAAAGCATTTGTCGCTGTGGCGGCGCCCGCTACACGAATGTCTTCAGGGCGGATTCCAATAAAAATTTCGTTTTCCTCAAGTCCATCGAGTTTCTGCGCCCAGGCATGATTAAGCATAAAGGTGAAAGCATTGCCATGCGCCCTAAACTTGAGCCCATCCTCACGAACAATACGCCCACGTACAAAGTTCATGGATGGGCTTCCGATAAAACCAGCTACAAATTTATTAACCGGATGATTATACAATGCGAGCGGCGAATCAATCTGCTGGATATAGCCATCCTTTAAGACTACGATTCGGTCGCCCATCGTCATGGCCTCAACCTGATCATGAGTTACGTAAACCATAGTAGCATCAAGCTGGCGATGCAACTTGGAGATTTCCGTTCGCATCTGTACCCGAAGTTTGGCATCAAGGTTTGAAAGCGGTTCGTCAAATAGAAAAACCTGCGGCTTGCGCACTATGGCACGACCAACCGCCACACGCTGGCGCTGTCCGCCTGAGAGTTGCTTTGGCTTTCTTTCCAGAATCGGGGCTATGCCTAAAATATCTGCGGCTTGTCTGACACGTTGATCGATTTCCGATTTGGGAAATTTTCGGAGTTTCAATCCAAAGGCCATGTTGTCATATACCGACATATGAGGGTACAAAGCGTAATTCTGAAACACCATGGCGATATCCCGATCTTTTGGAGGAACATCGTTCACGAGACGATCTCCAATAAAAAGCTCTCCGCTGGTAATTGACTCCAATCCGGCAATCATGCGTAAGGTTGTGCTTTTTCCGCATCCTGATGGCCCCACGAGAACCACGAATTCTCCGTCCGCGATCTCAAACGTAGCGTCATGTACAGCCACAAAACCATTTTCGTAAACTTTTCGAACCCGATCCAGTTTTACATTAGCCATAATTCTGACCTACTTTTAGTGATCTGCGTTTAACCATACGGGCCGATCTTTGGATGCAATTTTTGCATCCAAAACTCACAACAATGCGCTCGTTGTTTGACGTTCACAATCTTTAGAGTACGTATCCAAGATAGGTTCCTGACAGGTGGAAAAAAACGACGTTGATGCTTCTCTGCAGCCGGGTGATGGCAATTTCACCCCCATAGTCGCAACCGGGCTATATACTGGAATCGAACGCGGCCTGGCTGCCGATCTGGTGGCTGCCCGTTCGCTAGGTGGAATAGCGATGCCTGTCTGTACCGCCTTTATCATAGCCAGCCGGGGGCATGTGACTGATGTCCTCGAAGTGCCGGCAGATACAATTGATGCGCAACTTGAGCATACATTCACTAACGGCGCCCCCAATGCTGTCAAGTTGGGTGTTATGATAAGTGCAATAACGGTCAAAACTGTTTTCAGTCGGCTGAAAAAACACCTTGCGAAAACGCCTGTGCTTCTCGATTTGACGCTGAGTGGTCCGAGCGGCGAAGAACTGGCAAGCAGTGCCGGTATCGAAGCACTTACCCATCACCTTGCCGTTCCTGATCTGGTCTCCATCCGAAAGGAAGATGTTAGAGCAATGATCGGGATGGACCTGCAATCGTTAGATGATGCTCAAGTAGTTGCTCAAAGGCTGGCCCTGCTTGGAGCCAGAAATGTTTTGATTCGTTGTGGTCAGGTAAATGCGCGGCATTTCAGCAGCCAAGTAAGCGAACCTGAATATGTGGTAGACCTTTTTTTCGACGGAGAAGAATTTGCTCTGTTTGAAGCCCCCCGTATACCTGACGACGCCGCGCATGGCGCTTCCAGTGCATTCACAATGTCAATATTGTCAGGCATGGCGGCAGGCCGGCCTATCCTTGAGGCCATCAGAGATGCCAAAGCGTATGTGACTGAAGCGCTGAGATTGGCAATGCATGGTGAAAATCATATGCTGCTGCGATATTTTTGAAACGCGCCCGACATTGGACAGCCTACCCCCCACTGCAATTTCAGAAAGAAAAATGACCCAAGACAAACCTAAAGCGACCATTTACGATGTTGCAGAACACGCAGGTGTTGCTATCTCTACTGTGTCGCGTGTATTGAACGAATCAGATGATGTTTCAGACACGACCCGTGCTCGTGTCCTGCAAGCGATAGAGGATTTGCAGTTTCGTCCGGATCGCACGGCAAAAACCCTGGCGCAGAAACAAACACCATCTCTTGCCATCGCCATCCCAACATTCACCACTCCCTTTCACAATGAGTTATTGAAAGGAGTTCGGCTTTGCTTGCAGAACCATGATGTCGATCTGCTGCTGTGCGATCTTGGCTGGGCAGAGCCACATCGAACCTTGCTCAATTTCCTGAAGCGTGGCACAGTAGATGGGCTCTTGCTTGCCGGCTTGCCGGAAGATGAGAAACTAGCTCGTGAACTGAAGGCGCTCCATGCACCTGTTGTGGTTATCGGTTATCGCTGGAAGGATTTCGATTCTTACCATTGGAATAATGTCGCTGGCGCGAAAGCAGCTGTGAATCATCTTATCAAACAGGGTCATAGTCGCATCGGACTCATAACCACGCCCTCACAGAGTGACCTCCGCGACGAGCGCATTCGGGGCTACCGGGAAGCTCTGGACGAAGCGCATATACCATTTGATGACCAGTTGATCCAAAGTGGGCACACGGCCAAGCACGCAGGCTTCAGTGAAGAAGCAGGTTATGAAGCCATGCAAGCGTTCCTGAAACTTTCCCCGCCTGTGACAGCCGTCTTCGCAAGCAGCGACGTGCAGGCAATAGGAGCATGGAAGAGCATCCGGGATGCTGAAAAATCAGTCCCGGAGGATGTGGCTCTCGTAGGATATGATGATATCAAAACAAGCGAGTTTATAGGCTTGTCCAGCATAGACCAGAACATGCATGATGTAGGACAACAGGCCGCGGAATTGCTGATCCAACGTATGATTGGCAACCCTCCTCCGGAATATGCTGATGTGCTCGTTACGCCAACGCTCAATGTGAGAGAGTCCAGCCGCTATATCCGTAAATAACCCTGAGATCCCAAGAACCGTAGTAATCCCATGCTTGCAGACATTGTTCGGAGTCACCTCTCCCATGCGCTTGTTGAAACAGAGTTTCCGGATTTCGGGAAGAAGTACCGGGGGAAAGTGCGCGATACGTACAGTAAAGATACTATGCTAATCCTCGTAACGACGGATCGTATATCTGCCTTCGATCACATATTACACAAGCCCATTCCGTTCAAGGGACAGGTACTCAACCAACTGGCAGCTTACTTCTTTGAGCGAACCGCCGACATTGTGCCAAACCATGTCCTTGCTGTTCCTGATCCGAATGTGACTGTTGCCATTCTCTGTGACCCGCTGCCTGTCGAGTTTGTCGTTCGCGGCTACCTGGCGGGGCACGCCTGGCGAGAATACAAAGCGGGGAAACGTATGCTCTGCGGGAAAGAGCTTCCCGATGGCCTGCAGCAGAACAGTCGCCTTCCGGAACCTATCCTCACACCGGCAACCAAGGCGGCAAGCGGCCACGATCAGGATGTATCGCGCGAGGAAGTCATTGCCTCCGGGATTATGGACGCTGACACTTTTGAAAGACTTGAGCAGATGGCGCTCCATCTTTTCCAGCGTGGAACGGAGATGGCTTTAAAGCAGGGTCTTATCCTTGTTGACACAAAATACGAATTCGGACTTACTCAGGATAAAGAACTTGTTGTTATTGACGAGGTCCACACCCCGGATTCGTCACGGTATTTCTATGCAGATACTTATGATTCCCTACTCCAGCAAGATCAACCTCAGCGACAATTGTCAAAAGAGTTCGTTCGGGAGTGGCTCATGGATCATGGATTCCAGGGAAAGTCAGGTCAAACACAGCCGGAGTTGCCGGATGATTTCCGCGTTGAGATAGCCTTCAGGTATATCGAGCTTTATGAACAGATCACGGGACAAAAATTCGTTCCTGATACGAATGCGGATCCAGCCAGCAGAATTAAAAATTCTTTGGAAGCATACTTCCTTTCACAAAGACAATAACACTGGCTTCTATGGCACGATGTTGATGATCACCCGCTTGTACCGCGTCAGCGCTGGCGTCCCCTTGTCGGTGACTGCTAGGATGAAGTGTGTCGTCTCGGGTTCTTCGACCACCGGCGCCTGGACAAAGAGCCGGTACAGGTTCTCGACCCTCTCGCTGGATTGTGAGGGAGGTCGCACA
>CBDUBU010000034.1:0-20840 GCA_965365465.1 uncultured Rhodothermaceae bacterium | reverse complement strand
GTCGAGCGAGTCGTCAAACCGTGTGCGCGCCCGCCACATAATCAGGAAGTAGCTCGGGAAGGCAGCGATGCCGCCTATAATCAGCGATGAAAGTGGGGAAACAAAGCCTGCCGCCGGGGTGACCGCCACAAGTCCGACCACAATACCGGTAGCCACGCCAACCGCCGTAATCCGTTTGGTTCGCGCATAGTCCAACAGCGTCCAGACAACCAGGGTTGCCGCCGGGGCCAGCATGGTATTGACGAAAGCCAGCGCAGCCGTACCATTGGAGGCCAGCGCACTGCCTCCGTTGAAACCAAACCATCCGAACCACAGCAGCCCGGCGCCTAGCAGCACAAACGGGACGTGATGCGGCAGAAATGCCTGACGGCCATGATCCTTACGCGCTCCCAGAAAGAGCGCCGCCACAACAGCAGCAGCCCCTGCATTCACATGTACGACTGCTCCTCCGGCAAAATCCAGAGCACCCATAGCGCCGAGCCAGCCGCCGCCCCATACCCAGTGCGCAACCGGAGCGTAAACAAGGATGCTCCAGACGGCGATAAAGGTGAGGTAGGCATTAAAACGCATCCGCTCCACGACGGCCCCTGAGATCAGCGCTGCCGTGATGATAGCGAAGGTTCCCTGGAAGGCCATAAACAGCAGGTGAGGAATAGAGCCATTCGCTTCCAGCCCTACGCCTTGCAGAAACAGCATCGAAAATCCTCCTATCCACGAAGATCCTTCGCTGAATGCGAGGGAATATCCGAACAGCGCCCATGTAACCCCTACCACGCCGAGCGCAGCGAAGCTCATCATCATCGTGTTCAGCGAATTCTTCGAGCGAACCAGTCCACCATAGAAAAAGGCAAGCGCGGGCGTCATCAGCAACACCAGGGCCGTAGAGATAAGAAGCCACGAGGTATCAGCCGCAGAGATGGCAGCCGCCCCCTCTGCATCCTGCGCAAAAGCGACCTGAGCGCCTGCGATTGTGAAGAGGGTAAGTAAGGAGAGTCTGCGTTTCATAGTTGTTGATTAAGTTGATTAGTTACGCCCCAGACATCTAACGGCTAAATATTTTAAGCATATCTCCTAAAAGGTACAACTAATTTAAAATTTTTTTGTCGATGATCTCATAAAAAGCGCTTCCGGTACAATATTACAGGATGTTATGCCCTTTGTGAAGGGGTAAGCTCCGGGAATTGCCTGAACGGAGCGACGGTCTGGCAGGTTGTAAAAGTCGATCCAGTCTGATACCAGCACTCTCGCTGCACACTTCTTGTGGATTATTTTGCGGTTTATTGCGGTTTTTCGTTCAGGAAAAATGCCGTTTTTACCATCAGGAAGGCCGTTTTGCGGTTTTTGCGGCCCAAAACGCGGTTTCGTGCCCGCCGCCGCTTTATTTCTTTTCTTTTCCTGTCACATCATAGCCTTGTCGTTGCGCTGGAGCGCCCTTTTTTCTTGTTAGCGGTTCCGGATGGTCTGCCCGGTTGACTTCAGCAGTGTCGCGCCGCATTGAGCGCCTGCAAGTTTGATAGTATGAATGCTTCACTTCGTTCAGCATGACACGACAGTCAAGGATATAAATGAAACCTGTCCGAAGCGCCCTCCTGTAGCGCTCGAAGGATCCAGGTTGTGAAGCTTGCAGGGGTTTGCGGCAAGAAGGTACGCTCTGGTGGGGCGCTGCCTGGCTGCGCTGCCGAGGATTAGCGGGAAAGGTAGGCTATAGCAGGCAGGCGCAACAGGTTATTCCGGCAACCTGCCTGCGCGGCTTTTTTCGAGAGGCAAAGCACTTATTAACCATGCCACCAGCTACGATCCAGCGAGCGGTACTGAATGGCTTCCGAGAGGTGCTCCGGGCGTATTGCTTCGGATCCGCCAAGATCGGCTATCGTGCGTGAAACTTTGAGAATGCGGTCGTAAGCCCTTGCGCTCAGCCCGAGCCGCTGGATCGCCATCTTCATCAGGTTCTGACCTGTGGCATCGAGCGCGCAGTGCTGCCGCACAAGGCGGGATCCCATCTGGGCGTTGCAGTAGGCGCCTGCTGCCTCTTTAAAACGTCGGGCCTGCACCTGTCGGGCAGCAATGACCCTGGCGCGCACGCACTCCGACTTCTCCCCTTCTCCCCGCTTGTTCAACTCTTCAAAAGGGACCGGCGTCACTTCGATATGCAGGTCGATTCTATCCATCAACGGCCCGCTGATTTTGGAAAGGTAGCGCTGCACCTGCGGTGGATTGCAAACGCACTCCCGCATCGGGTCGTTGAGATGCCCGCAGGGACAGGGGTTCATGCTGGCAACAAGCATGAACCTGGCAGGATATTCTGCGGAAAACCGCGCCCGGCTGATGGTGATGCAGCCTTCTTCGAGGGGCTGACGCAGCACTTCCAGCACTTGCCGTTGAAACTCGGGCAGTTCGTCGAGGAACAGCACACCGTTGTGGGCCAGTGAGATTTCTCCGGGCATGGGGTTGGCTCCGCCTCCACACAGCCCTGCGTCTGAGATCGTATGATGTGGAGCGCGGAAAGGACGGGTAGCGACCAGCCCTGACCCTCCCCGCAACTTTCCCCCCACGGAATGAATTTTGGTGGTTTCAAGCGCCTCGTCCGGCGTCAGCGGGGGCAGGATGGTTGGCAGGCGTCGGGCCAGCATCGTCTTGCCGGAGCCGGGTGGGCCGACCATAAGCACGTTGTGCCCTCCGGCTGCCGACACTTCGAGGGCGCGCTTCACATTTTCCTGCCCGCGTACGTCCGAGAAGTCGGTAGGGTAATGTCCTGCCTCTTCAAAAAGCGCTGCCAGATCGCGCTGAAACGGAGCCGGAGCCTCTTCATGCTCTGTCAGCACGTTGAAGGCATCGGTAATCGTAGCAACCGGGTATACGGTTAGTCCCTCTACCACAGAGGCTTCGGCGGCATTATCAGCAGGTACCACTACGGCGCGCCTGCCCTCCTGCCGGGCGCGTATAGCCATGGGCAACACCCCGCGAACGGGACGCACTTTCCCATCGAGGGCCAGTTCTCCTGTAATGAACAGTTCGTCGAGTCGGGCCTGCTCGATGTAGCCGCCGCCGGCCGCTATCAGTCCGAGGGCAATGGGAAGGTCAAAGGCAGCGCCTTCCTTACGCACGTCTGCGGGGGCAAGGTTGACGGTGATGACGCCGCGCGGCGCGGGGAGACAGACATTCTTCAGCGCTGCCTGAATCCGGTCGCGGCTTTCCCGAACCGCTCCATCGGGCAAGCCAACCACCGTGTAACACGGCATCCCGGAAGTGACATTGGTTTCAATTTCAACAGGAAGCGCGTCAACCCCCAGGGTTGCACTGCTCCAGACGCGAGATAGCATACTCTGTCTCCAGTTGTCCGTAAATGTGACCTTTTCTCAGACAACTGGGATGCCAGAACATAACCTCGGCACAAAAGATTTATTCCGGGGAGACAACGGTTTGGGGATTGGCCCCTTTTCTGACCGGCATTCCGTGCCACATTTCATCGGTCAGCACCGTCAATTGCTCAGGTGCGAAAAGCACAGGGCCATTATAGCGTGTCTCCTTTGGACCGTTTTCCAGCTTGAGCACCCCACGGGGACAAACGGAGGCGCATATGCCACATCCCACACAAGATGACCGGATGATATTCTGTCCCCGCTGGGCATACCAGCGCACATCGATCCCCATCTCACAATAGGTCGAGCAGTTTCCGCATGAAATACACTGGCCGCCATTGGTTGTGATGCGGAAACGGGAGAACCACTTCTGCTGCATACCGAGCAAGGCCGCCATAGGGCACCCGAAACGGCACCACACGCGCGCGCCCATCAACGGATAGAAGCCGACTCCGATGACTCCTGAAAAAACGAGTCCAATTGCAAAGCCGTATCCTCTGGAAAAGGGGCCTGAGAGCGCACCCAGCACGCCGCCTCCGGTTGCCGAGTTGATCCAGAGCAGCGCAGTCGTAATCACCACCAGGACGAGAACCGAGTGAATCATCCAGCGCTCTATCCGCCATGCACGAAGGGATTTGTCAGAAAGGTGCCGGTAGGGATCTCCCGCCGTCTCGGCCAGCGCTCCGCACCCGCATACCCACGAGCAATACCAGCGTTTTCCAAAAAAGTACGTCAGCACCGGCGTTGCGATGAGGATCATCATCGCACCCCAGAAGACCATGAACACCCCTATTCTTCCGGAGTCGGAGAGCCAGCCCACCGTGCCGGGCCAGAGATAGTCGTACTTGAGGGGCCAGAAATAGTGGAAGTAGAACTCCGGCTTGTTGAAAAGGACGAGGAGGTACGGGATGATGAATGCGAATCCGAGTTGGAAAAACATAACCGAGGCGGTCCTGACCACCTGATACCGGCTGTGCCGGTATTTTAGAAAGGCCCGTGCACCCATCAGCAGAACAGCCAGCGTATAGAAGGCGCCATAGAGAAACCACCGATCTGCCTCCTGCCCGCGCATCCAATGGCTGAACGGATCGAACAGGCGAATCAGATACTCCAGCGTCCAGGGAAACCAGTACAACAGAATGTAGAACCCGGTGAGAACCACGCCTATAGCCCATGCCCATGCGCCCAGGGCTGTCGCTGAAGAAAACCAGATCCCGTCGTTGTCGATGCCGGCAGGTCGCTTCAGGTACTTTATGAAGTACAACGCTGCACCCGCAGCGATCGCTGCGAAAATCACGCCCAGCATCAGCGCCGGGTTCTCACGGCCTACTCCGAAGGCAGCAAGCAGCAATGTCAAAAAGCCAAAGCCGAGCATTGCAACTCCTGCCTTTTCGGCCTTACCGGATTCGGATTTAACCCTCCCGGAGCGGGAATCGTGACTGTTCTTCATGCGGCTCCTCCCTCGTGTAGTGACGCAGCCGGAGTCCGGCGACGAAAGCCTTTGAACCTGCCGAACCAATCACCCGTTTTATTCCCATAGATTTGCTGATTCGGGTTGTTCGCATTGTATTGCGCAACCACAGCAGGCTCAAAGCGCCGAAACAACTCCGGATCAAAGTTTGCCTGCGCCAGGTTCTCCAACACGTATCGCAGGGAACGCTGTTCGGCAATCCATTTTTCACATACTTCGTGACGGAAGCGGATGCCCAGGAGGTTAAATCCGAGCACGCGTTCCGTCTCCTTTTCGTAATTGATCCGAATCAGCTTTTTCCGGGACTCATCTATCCAACAAACTGATTTTTCGCTCTCATCCGGTATGGGAGAAACCGCTCCATAGGTCTGATACTCTACGGTAAAAAACTTCGCCGAGTTGAAGAAAACGCCTTTCACATAGGGCATTCTGCGCCCGCAGATCGTGTGCGCGACCGTCCACCCGTGCCTTCGCGCCGTATACCAGAGTTGTTCGATAGGTTTGTGGCCGATGCCCTGCTCACGAAACTCGGCGCAATCCCCTGCGGCATAAACATTGGGGATACTGGTTTCAAAACAGTCGTTTACCAGAACGCCGGCGCGTGTTTCCACACTGGAGGCAGCTACGACATCAATGTTGGGCGCAACCCCGGTGGTAAGCCCAACAAACTCACACGGAATCTCCTCGCCGTCCGACGTTGCCACAGCCCGAACACGCCCTTTAGGATCGGAAAGGATGCTATGGAGCTGCGTCTCTAGCCGCAGATCGATATGATGGCCTCGCAACTCCCGGTCGACCATTGCAGATTCTTCAGCCGGCAGCACATGCCGCATATAGCCGGACTCACGAACCAGAAAGGTAACGTCAATGCCGCGCGAATGCAGCATTTCAGCCATTTCAATCCCGATCAGTCCGCCCCCTACCAGCACAGCCCGTTTGATGCCTCGCGTAAAGGCTTCCATCACGCGAAGATCCGGCATTCCGTAAAGCCCCTGCACCCCCCGAAAGTCTTCGCCCGGCCAGCCATGTTTTCTCCACTTTGAACCCGTGGCGATCAGGAGAACATCATAGGGAAGAGCGCCCCTGCGCCGAAGTCGCAGGGTGGAACGATCTGCGTCGATTTCTTCGACGTAATCGCGGAGCAGTTCGATGCGGTTTTTTTTCCAGAAGCCATCTTCATAGGGTCTGGTATCCTCGTAGCGCATATGCCCCATGTAAATGTACATGAGCGCCGTTCGGGAATAAAAATGATCCGTCTCTGCCGAGATCACCTGAATTCTGTCGTTTCCCATCTTCCGGATCATGCGTGCGGCCGTGATGCCTGCAACGCCGTTCCCGATGATGACGACTCTTCTTTGCATAACAGATCGCGGATACGGGGGATCAAAACGTTTGGTAAAGGGCCATGCCGTTACGTTACATTTATATCAGCCATCGGATCCCCTGTATCACGAAGCGCCTGGTTGCTTTTCGCGCGGGGCGGCTCTAGTTTCGCAGGCAAAAACTTCTTGCCACGTTGCAAGCAGATGGCCCCTGCCGCACCTTGTCCCCCTAAAAGGGTTAATCATGTATGAAATACGGAGTTACCGGCAACGCTACTAAGGAATCTCTCTGGATACCCGTCGCGGATCTCGTATCCTGGCTACAGGGAAGGAAACTCGACTTCTGCCTGCAAGAGGAGGTAGCGGCCGGCCTGGCCGAGCGTAACCTGGTAGACGCCGCCCTCTGCGCCCGACGCAGCGAAAGCGACTTGGCGAGTTCCGCGGATGTCATTCTCTCGTTCGGCGGCGATGGCACGATGCTCAACAGCGCACACGCAGTAGGCAACCGTGGCACGCCCATTCTGGGCGTTAATATAGGGCGGCTCGGGTTTCTTGCAGAAGTAGAAGTAGGGCAGGTGCATGAGGCCATCGAGCGCATGGAGCAAGGCGACTACCGGATTGAAGAACGCATGGTGCTCCAGGCGGAAATCGAAAATGGCGTCGAACTGGATGCTTACTGGGCGCTCAATGAGTTTGTCATCGAAAGGAGCGGCACCGCCAAACTCATTGCCATTCACGTATCGATTGACGGAACCGCACTGAATACCTACTGGGCTGATGGTTTAATCATTGCCACGCCTACCGGCTCTACGGCTTACTCGCTTGCCACCGGAGGGCCAATCATGGTTCCGGGATGCGGAACGCTTATCATCACGCCTATCGCGCCTCATATGTTAACGGTGCGCCCCATCGTGCTCCCGGACTCGTCCGTGATCGAAGTGCGTGTAGCCACACCTCAGTCTCCTTACATTCTTGCAGCAGATGGGATGAGTACAGTCCTCGAACAGGAGGAGCTTCTCATTACCATCCGCCGCGCAGCCCATACCGTGCGCCTGGTAAAACTTCCGGGACAGCACTTCTTCAAAACCATCCGTTCCAAACTGATGTGGGGTGTGCGCCACCACGGATAAACTTCCGCCGGTTTGCCCTCTCACCTTAAACGTTGCCTCCATGAAAACCCGAATCTTCCTTACGGTTGCCTTCTTGATGTGCCTCCCTGTTTCGCTGCTTGCACAAACCGGGACGGTGTTCGACAACCTGTCGATGACCAGCGAGATACTGGGCAGCGAGCGCAAGTACGCAATCTATCTCCCTCCCGATTATGATACGTCGGAGCGCACTTACCCTGTTCTGTATCTCCTGCATGGCGGCGGCGACGACCAGACCGGATGGGTGCAGTTCGGCGAAGCGCCCTACATTGCAGACAAAGCCATTCTAGAGGGCATCGCAACGCCAATGATTATTGCCATGCCGGATGCCAATACGGAACGTCGTGGTTACTTCAACGACATCAGCGGCAAATGGCGCTATGAGGATTTCTTCTTTGAAGAATTCATACCCTTCATCGAGCGCACCTACCGCATCAAGGGCGAAAAGCGGTATCGCGCAGTGGCAGGGTTATCAATGGGAGGCGGCGGTTCGTTTATGTACGCCTTGCATCACCCGGAAATGTTTTCTTCCGCGTGCCCACTCAGCGCCAGCACCGGCCCCCTTTCCCTGGAAGAGCTAAAGGAGCGGTTGGGTGATGAAGCGAAAGGCGTCTCCGACGAGGCGCTGGCTGATTATTACAACCGGCACAGTGCGGTAGAACTGGTCAAGAGCCTGCCGGATGAACAGAAAGAATCAGTCCGCTGGTACATCGACTGCGGCGACGATGACTTCCTGTACGAAGGAAATTCCCTGGTCCACATTGCCATGCGAAAGAAAGGCATCCCCCATGAATTCAGGATTCATGACGGCGGCCACAACTGGACCTACTGGCGAAATGCGTTGCCTACCGTACTGGCGTTTGTCTCGCAGGCGTTTCATCAGTACTGACAGGCAAGCCGGCCTGCATCATGCTGACCTTTGGAGCCTGCAAAGGGTTCTGCCGAAAAAAAACGACTGGCAGCTTCTACGGAAACTTCACTTGACGACCTGCCGTTATCGTCGTATCATTTGGCCCTGTCTTTGACACTAAAGACTCGCAACGGTCAGGTAGCTCAGTTGGTAGAGCAATGGACTGAAAATCCATGTGTCGGGGGTTCAATTCCCTCCCTGACCACCTCCAGAAAAGGCCCGGAAGACGCTAAAAACGGCGATTCCGGGCCTTTTGCGTTTATCAGGAATCGAAGCCCCTTCGGAAATATCTCGGAAATGGAAGGCCGCCCAGGACAATCAAGGCCCTTCCTGTATGGAGTGTTGACACCCGCTGTTTGAGTGAACCATAAGTTTCTATCCCTGTTCTGCGTGGTTGTGATGCCAATCGCACCCGTAGTTGCCCACTTTGTAAGCCTCCAGGCGTCCCTCTCTGGCGCGGGGGCTGACTTTCTCGGCCAGCGCCATCATTTCGCCGTTCGACACCGGCTCAAAATTCCGGGCTATAGCGATATCCTGTTGCAAGTTCTCACGGGATTGGATGCCGCACACCAGCGTACTTACCGGCAGCGACAGGGTGTAGCGGCGCGCCTGCCCGGCGCTAATCCCTAACTCGCGTGCAATAAGACCATTCTGCGCCGCCAGTCCCTTCATTCCGATGACCCCGATGTTTCTTTCTACACAGACAGGCAGCACCTGCTTCTGGAAGCTTCTGTAGCTCGCATCGAGGACGTTGAGCGGCATCTGCACCGTATTCCAGGCAAAGGGCCGGTTCAGCATGGACAGGTGAAACTCGGGGTCTTTGTGTCCTGTGAACCCGATGAAACGGATCTTGCCTTCCTTTTGCGCTTCCAGTGCTGCCCGCAAAGCCCCCTTCTCCGCATCGAAGATCAAGGCCGGATCGTCTTCCCACTTGATGCCATGAAACTGCCACAGGTCCAGCCGGTCGGTTTTCAGTCTCCGCAGGCTGTCGTCCAAGTGTTGAAGCGCGCCTTCATAATCGCGGGCGCATACTTTGGTCATCAGAAATACCTTGTCGCGGCGGCTGCTCGTTGACAGGGCCTCTCCCATTACCTCTTCGCTATGGCCGTTATGATAATCCCAGCAATTATCGAAAAAGGTAACGCCTTCGTCGATAGCCTGGTGCATCAGATATATAGCTTCCTTGCTATCACCGACATTGCCGATGTCCCAACCTCCCAGACCAATGATCGATACCATAACGCCGGTCTCGCCCAGGGGGCGTTGCGGAATACCGGCTGCGCCAACCCTCTGACGCGAGATAACAGGCAGCCCCATTGCCAGACCGCCCAGCGCCGTGTGCAAGAACTCTCGCCGGTTAACTGTCAGCTTCTTCATAGCTTGACCTCGTATCGCGTTTCAAAAACCAATGCCGTTCTTCTATGGTAGGGATGGAGAAAACACCTATCAAGTAGCATCGTCAGAGAATTGCGCAGAAACGGCCGGCGGCGCCTGCGCCACTGCTGGCGAAAGCCGACGGCGCACAAGAATGGATACTTCAGGTACATTTTGCGCCTCTCTGAAACGAAGCTGCACGAACTGCATCAAAGTAGAACAATGACTGGCTGCGTCCCTCCTCCCTTTTATCCCTGGATGCCATGCGTAAGGTTCTCATCATCGAAGACGACAGCGACATCTCGAACCTGGTAGCGCTTCACCTCAACGACGCGGGATACCACTCGGAACGAATACGAAATGGCGCGGACGGACTCAAAAAGGCATCTTCCGGAGCCTTTGACCTGATCGTTCTGGATGTCATGCTTCCGGGGCTGGATGGCCTGGAAATATGCAAACGACTTCGTATCGAACGGGTTCAGACTCCTGTTCTTATGCTGACAGCCAAGTCCGAAGAACTGGACCGCGTTCTCGGGCTTGAGTTGGGGGCGGACGACTATTTGACCAAGCCTTTCAGCGTTCGCGAGCTAGTGGCCCGTGTTCGCGCCATCTTCCGGCGAATCGACATGGCGCAGGAAACCGTCGTGCAGGATGAGCCGCCGCGCAGCATTCAGCATAGAGAACTCAGCATCGATCGTGAGAAGCGGGAGGTTTTGTTGCGCGACCGCCCGGTCGATTTGACAGCAAAAGAATTTGAACTACTGGCTCTTTTCGCGAATCATCCAGGACGCTGCTATACGCGCCAGCAATTGCTAGATCTCGTGTGGGGGTACCAGTACAGCGGCTACGAGCATACCGTTAATTCGCATATCAACCGCCTCCGGTCGAAGATCGAGAAGGACCCCTCCCGTCCGACTTATATCCAGACGGTATGGGGAGTCGGGTACAAGCTTGCCGAATAGACTCTTCAAGGCCACGTCTATGCTGAAACATCTTTTTGCCAGTCTATACTGGAAGATTTCTGTCTTCTTCCTGTTGCTGCTTCTCGTCATGGGCGCGATCTACGCCTACTTCACCCTCTTTGCAGTTGAGATGTACGTTCAAGAAGCAACCCAGAAGGTAAGCGCTCCTCTGGCCCAACGCATCGTAGACAAGGTTATCATGTTTCGGGAAGGGCAGGTCAACCAGGGCGTAGCGGAAGAAGTGTTTCTCAATTCGGCGATGCTGAACCCGGGCATTGAGATCTATCTGCTCGACCCGGAGGGCGAAATCGTAGCGTCCTCGGCTCCTGCCGAGCAGATCAAGCGCAAAAAAATTTCCCTGGAACCTGTCAACGGATTTATCCAGATCCAGGGAAGCGCCTTTACCCTGGGCGACGACCCTCAAAGCAACAGCCGTCAAAAGGTGTTCACGGCTGCTCCGGTTATCGTCGAAGGCCGGCTCCAGGGGTATGTCTATGCCATTCTGCGAGGCGCGGAATATGATTCGGCTGTGGAAATGCTGCAGGACAGCTACATCTTGCGTTACGGCCAGCGGTTGCTCCTGCTATCGCTGATCGCAGCGGCCGTCCTGGGCCTGTTTGTGTTGAGGCTTCTCATGCGCAAGCTGCGCCGTATGCAAAAAGTGGTCAGGGCTTTTGAACAGGGGGACCTGGAACAACGCATTCCCGTTCGGTCCAGCGATGAACTTGACCAACTCGCAGCCTCCTTCAATAGCATGGCCGCCACCACGCGCCGCAACCTGGAGGAAATTCGTAAAACGGATACGCTCCGCCGCGAATTGGTTGCCAATATCTCACATGATTTGCGCACGCCCCTTGCCTCCATTCAGGGCTATGTAGAAACGCTGCTTCTCAAAGAAAAAACCCTTTCTCCTTACAAGAAGGAGGCGTATCTGGAGATTATACTGGAAAGCACGCAAAAGCTCTCCCGGCTGGTCGAACAGCTTTTCGAGCTTTCCAAACTGGATGCAAACCAGGCGCTTCCCAATCGGGAACCCCTTGCCCTGCCCGATCTGGTACAGGATATTGCACAGAAATTTTATCCCGCTGCGGAAAAGCTTGGCGTGGATTTACTTATCGCCGATCCCGACGCGCATACGCTTGTTTATGCAGATATCGGCATGATCGAGCGCGCCCTGCAAAATCTGATCGAAAATGCGCTTCATTTTACACCGGAAGGAGGCATAATTCAAATCGAGGTGTGGGACAATGCCGAGACTGTGTCTGTTCGCGTTACAGATACAGGATGCGGGATCGCACCTGAGGATTTGCCTCACATCTTCGACCGTTTCTATCAGGCAGACAAAAGCCGCCCGCAGGACGCGGCAGGCGCGGGCCTGGGGCTTGCCATCGCGAAGAAGATCATCGAGATGCATGGCGGTTCCATCTCCGTCGAAAGCAAGATGCAGGTTGGCGCTTCCTTTCGGTTTGACCTGCCGATTTATTCCAGAGCGCCTGCAAACCGCCAGTCCGGGCTTGTAGAAAGAGATTTGACGCACGTGTGACCCTTTCGTAACCTTTTGTGATTCGCACGTGACCTTTTTATGGTTGATTGCACAGCGATTCGGCCCGTGATATTGCTCCGGCAGCTTCAAGACCGTAATCGCGTAGGACGGTGCTGCTCTTGGGGCGATAGGCTCCGGGATTATTCAAATCCCGGGGCTTTTGTTGTTAAATGCCGCCGGGATAATGTGACGCTTTGCCGGGAAACGAATATCTTGTTTTCTTTCTCTTCGTTTCCCATTCAGACAAACCTCTGTGCTTCACTTACCTCCCGTGATCCTCGTTACCGGAGCCGGACGGGGCCTGGGCCGGGGCATTGCCCTACAACTTTCCGCTGCGGGATACAGCGTTGCAATCAACTATGCGGGCAACCGCGCCGCCGCAGAAGAAACGGTAGAAACGTGCCGGAAGCTCCAGGTGCATGAAAACCAGCAATTCCGGCCGGTGCAGGCCGATATAGGCAACGCGCAGCAGCGGGACCGCATGGTTGCTGCCGTCATTCAAGAGATGGGCGCTATCGATGGTCTGGTCAACAATGCAGGGATCGCGCCCCGAACACGCGCAGACATCACTGAGGCAACAGAGGCTTCTTTTGAGGAAGTCATCCGAACCAACCTGCAAGGACCCTATTTTCTGACCCAGCGCGTCGTGCAGCACTGGCTGAATGGTAATGCCGGCTCCCGCCTGCGAGGAGGGTTCAAAATCGTATTCGTCACCTCCATTTCAGCGTACACGGCCTCTGTAAACCGAGGTGACTATTGCATTTCCAAAGCCGGCCTGTCTATGGCTGCCCAACTATGGGCTTCGCGGCTGGCAGGAGAAGGCATACAGGTCTATGAAGTGCGGCCGGGAATCATGCTTACCGATATGACGAGCGGGGTAAAGGAAAAATACGATGCGCTTATTGCCGAAGGACTCGTCCCGCAGAAACGCTGGGGAACTCCTGAAGATGCAGGCTGCGCCGTCCGCGCCCTGCTCGATGGATATTTCCCTTACTCTACAGGCGCAGTCCTTGATGTAGACGGTGGATTTCAGATGCACCGACTTTGAACTGAAACTGTATCCGTGTTCAACTATGCTCCAGATAGCCGACGCTTTATGCATTGCCGACTTGCGCCCCAAACTACAACACGTCTTTGAACTGGCAGGCAATAAGATCGAGCACATCAACCGCACCTGGGAAGTTTCGAAAGGGGCGCCTGTATTTACCGTGCAGGGGTCCTATACCACGCGGGGTTGGACCGAGTGGACGCAGGGATTCCAGTATGGGGCTGCACTGCTCGTTTTCGACGCTACAGGCGAAAAACACTTTCTTGAAATGGGCCGGAAGAACACTATCAGCTTCATGGCCGACCATATCACCCACATGGGGGTTCACGATCACGGATTTAACAATGTGAGTACGTACGGCCATCTCCTGCGGCTGATGAACGAAGGCAAAATCGCGGAGCACGACTGGGAGCGACGGTTCTATACGCTGGCGTTGCAGGCATCCGGAGCCGTTCAGGCTGCACGATGGACCGATTTGCCGGAAGGGCTTGGTTATGTCTATTCCTTCAACGGCCCGCACTCCCTGTTCGCGGACACGATTCGCTCGATGCGCGCCCCTGCCTTGAGCCACCAGCTAGGCCACGCGTTGATGGGAGAAATGGATCGCCGGATCAACCTGCTCGACCGCCTGATCCGACATGCTGAAACGACCGCGCGATACAATGTTTATTTTGGGGCCGGCAGAGATACATACGATCAGCGTGGTCGGGTCGCGCACGAATCGATATTCAACCTGAATGACGGCTGTTACCGCAACCCAAGTTCACAGCAGGGATATTCTCCTTTCTCGACATGGACACGCGGACATGCATGGATTCTCCTTGGGTTTGCCGAGGAACTTGAGTTTATCGATAGCCTCCCTGAAGAAAGTCTTTCGGGCTGCGCCGGCGACCTATTCTCCGGCAAGGAGAGCATTCGGCAGCGGTTTCTGGACGTAGCGCGGGCAACAGCAGATTTTTATCTGTCCGAGACTCCTACCGACGGCATCCCGTATTGGGATACCGGCGCGCCGGGACTGCAACACCTAAGCGATTATCAGAACCGACCTGCGCAGCCCTTCAACGATTTTGAGCCGGTTGACAGTTCGGCAGCGGCTATCGCCGCGCAGGGGCTTTTACGGCTCGGGCACTGGCTCACCAATAACGGGGCTGGAGAGGAAGGAACGCAGTACTTTCAGGCGGGCTTGACCGTGGCTGAAACCCTTTTCGACGAACCCTATCTCTCATCAGATCCGGAGCACCAGGGGCTGATCCTTCACTCCGTGTACCACCGACCCAACGGATGGGATTACATTCCCCCTGGACGAAAAATACCTTGCGGAGAATCGTCCATGTGGGGCGACTACCACGCCCTCGAACTCGCGCTGTTTTTACAACGCATGGCGGACGACGAACCGTATTACCGGTTCTTTGGAGATCAGATTCATACGGGGTGACTGTCAAGAGATCTCCCTGCCGGTCATAGATTCCGCCGGAAGATGCCTCTGGGGGAGCATAGAAGCTCTCTTTCGTTCCAGCAGGACACGACTCTTTCAGGGTTGCCGCCTCATCAATCGACGTGTCACCCCGACGGGCGCGAAGCGTTTATGCCCGATAGCTTCTTGCAGACGCTTCGGTAAAGGCTGTCGATCAAAAGAAGCGCGTGCCGTTCCTTATGCATGGATGCCATTCAGCATGACACAGCGCCGGGGGATTCCGGCAAGACACGGAGCAAGCATGAATCGTCTATGGCAGGCGCCTGAGCGAGGAAAGGACCGAAGGAGTCGCTTCCATCTCGTGAACAGCAAAGAACTGCACACCAGGGGTCCCTTCAGGCTTACAGCGTCTTGACCTCGGTAACAAGCTTCGTTATGGAATCTTTGGCGTCCCCGAAAAGCATTCCTGTATTGCTGTTGTAGAACAGTTCATTCTCGACGCCCGCATAACCCGGGCGCATACTCCGCTTGAGCACCACGACCTGCCTTGATTTGTCAACGTCCAGAATCGGCATTCCATAGATAGGGCTGCCCTTATCGTGACGCGCTGCCGGGTTTACCACGTCATTGGCGCCAATGACCAGGCTTACGTCTGTCGTGTCAAAATCTCCGTTGACTTCGTCCATCTCGAAGAGCTGGTCGTAGGGAACATTGGCCTCGGCCAGCAGCACGTTCATGTGTCCGGGCATACGGCCGGCTACGGGATGCACGGCGTACTTGACTTCTACCCCGCGCTTCTGCAACTCCTCGCCCAGCTCTCGCACGGCATGTTGCGCCTGCGCCACCGCCATTCCATAACCCGGCACCACGACCACCTTTTCGGCATAACCGAGCATAATGGCCACGTCTTCCGAAGAGGTTTCATTGATGCTCCGCCCCTCCGGCACGGCGATTCCTGTATCCGTGTCGCCCGACTCGCCCCCAAAACCGCCCAGCAGCACGTTGAGCATCGACCGGTTCATGGCATCGCACATAATCTTGGTCAGGATCAAGCCAGAAGCCCCGACCAGCGCACCACTGATAATGAGGGCTGTATTGTTCAGCACGAAGCCGGTTGCAGAAGCCGCCAGCCCTGAATAGGAATTGAGCAGCGCTACGACGACCGGCATATCCGCTCCACCAATCGGAAGCACCAGAAGCACACCCAGCACCAGCGCAATGACCCCGAGGGCTACCGCCCCCCAGACTACTTCCGGCGCACCTTGCAAGGGAAACCCATCCGCGCCCACGCTCATAGCCACAACCGCTGCCACGGCGCCAAGCGCCAGTACGACGCTGATGACCCGCATTCCAGCAAAATTTACCGGATTGCCTGATACGTACCCTCCCAGCTTTCCGAAAGCGACAAAACTCCCGGAGAAGGTCACCGCGCCTATCAAAATGCTAAGCCCGATGGTTATGGCCAGACCTACATCGAACGGCTCCAGTCCTGCTCCGACCTGAGGGGTTGAAGTCAGCGCGACGACCCCGGAAGCAGGACGCTCCACCAGGTAACGGGCGATTTCCGCCCCTGCAACCAGCGCCGAAGCAATCCCGCCAAATCCGTTGAAGGCCGCTACCATTTCCGGCATGGAGGTCATTGCCACGCGCTGCGCCAGCACAGCGCCGATGGCTGTTCCTATCACCAGCCCCAGCAGCATCTCCCAGGGGGTGATGATCTCGTGCAGGAACAGGGTCGCCACGACGGCCAGCAGCATCCCCACACCGGACAACTGGTTGCCGAGCCGGGCTGTAGCCGGACTTTGGAGCCGCTTCATCCCGACGATGAACAGCACCGACGCAATCAAGTATGACAGGTCGATTAAAATCGTTTTCATGTCGCTCTGTTTATGCTTTGCACTTTCTTTTACCGCCCGTGCTGCCTTCCCCGGCGATCACGGATCCCTGTCATACCTTGACCGGTTTTTCAGCCCGCTTTTCCGGCGCTTTCTTCTTGAACATCTGCAACATCCGATCCGTAACCAGGAATCCTCCCACCACGTTGACCGTTGCCGCTATCAGCGCTATGACGCCCAGCCACTTGGCCCAGTCTCCGTCAACCATGCCGGAGACCACCAGCGCTCCGACAATCGTGATTCCGCTGATGGCATTGGAACCTGACATCAACGGCGTGTGCAGCGTTTGCGGCACCTTTGAAATCACTTCAAAGCCAATGAAGGAGGCCAACACGAATACGATCAGATTCTCTAACATACGTTCCTCTTGCTCATCCTGAAGGATTCCGCTGCTCCCGGCGGACTTCCTGGTTGTCTTGCTCTTTCCGGCGTTCTTTCCGGGCGCCGGCTCACAAGGCGCGTCTCACGCAGCCCCGATCAAGCCTTTAACGCGTTCATTAACCACTTCACCCTGGTGCGTCAGGCAAGCTCCCCGGAATATCTCGTCGTCAAAAGAGGTTACGAACTCACCTTCTCTCGTGAACTCAAGCACCATCGCCAGTATCGTCCGTGCGTACATCTGGCTTGCATGGATAGGCATCTCGGAAGCCAGGTTCAGCGGCCCGAAGATCTTGACGCCGCGCCGCTCGGCGACCTGACCCGGCTCCGTCAGCGCACAGTTCCCTCCATTTGGAGCGGCCAGATCTACGATTACCGATCCACCGGCCATCCCCTCGACCGCCGCCTCTGTTACCAGCAGCGGCGCACGGCGACCGGGCACCAGCGCCGTGCAGATCACAACGTCGGCCTTCGCAACGTGCGGCTCCAGCAACTGCGCCTGCCGCTGCTGCTTGTCCTGTTCGAGCGCTTTTGCATAGCCTCCCGCGTCCTGCATTCCGCTCACTTCCATTTCCAGTTCGACGAAGTTGGCTCCCAGACTCTGGACCTCCTCGCGGACTGCTTCGCGCACGTCATAGGCCGAGACGCGCCCACCTAGCCGCCGCGCCGTGGCGATGGCCTGCAAGCCTGCCACACCGGCGCCAAGCACGAGCACATTCGACGGACGCACGGTTCCCGCCGCCGTCGTGAGGAGGGGGAAAAACTTGGGCAATGCTTCCGCCGCCAGCAGAACCGCCTTGTAGCCTGTAACAGATGCCATGGCCGAGAGTGCGTCCATCTTCTGCGCACGCGACAGGCGCGGCACCATCTCCATGCTGAGCGCCGTGATGCCGGCGCCAGCCAGCGCCCGCGCACGCTCCGGGTGATCGAGTGGCTCCAGAAAAGCAATGAGCGCACCGCCCGATTTCATCAGCCCGATTTCCTGATCGGTTGGAGGCTGCACCTTGACCACTACGTCCGCGGCAAAGGCTTCCTGCCGGCTGACCATGCGCGCGCCCTGCGCCATATATGCTTCGTCCGGATGAAACGCACCCGCCCCGGCGCCGGCTTCCACCAGCACCTCAACGCCCTTTTTAACCAGACGCGGTACGACATCAGGTGTCAGCGCCACGCGCCGTTCTCCGGACATCGATTCAGCGGGACATCCAACTGTGAAAGCCATAGCAACCAAGTTCTGTGGGCCTGATGTATTTCTCTAACAACACGGCCCCATTTTAGTGCAGAAGGGACGCGTATGCAACGTCCCTTCTGCATCGATGCCGTCGGATTCTGAGAATTGCGGGTTAAGACAGACTCTGGCAACCCGCATTCCGCGCTGTCAACCGTTCTTCTTCTCAAACGCATCCATGAAGGCTATCAGGGCGTCTACGGCCTCCGCCGGGCAGGCATTGTAGATGGAAGCCCGGATGCCGCCGACCGAACGGTGCCCCTTGAGGGCAAGCAGCCCTTGCGCCTTCGCCTCTTCGATGAATCGTTTCTCCAGAGACTCATCGGCGAGACGGAAGCAGACGTTCATTTTTGAACGCGAGTCCTTATCAGCCGTGCCGCGATAGAAATCGGTTCTGTCGATGCGGGCGTACAGCTTGTCTGCCTTGTCCTCATTGATCTGCCTGATGGCTTCCAGACCTCCCAACTGGTCCAGCCAGCGCAACACTTTTTCCACGATGTAGACGGCAAAGACGGGAGGCGTGTTGAACAATGTCCCGACATGCGTTCCGTAATCGAGCATGGTGGGAAGCTGCTGGTTGCGCTTCTGCAAGAAACCATCCTTGACCAGCACCAGCGTCACACCAGCGGGGCCCAGATTTTTCTGAGCGCCTGCGTAGATCAACCCGTAGCGGTCGGTATCAATGGGGCGGCTCAGGAAGTCGCTGGAAGCATCGCAGACCAGCGGCGCCGTTGTATCAGGCTCCTTGCTGAACTGTGTGCCGAAAATGGTATTGTTCGAGGTAAAATGCAGATAAGCAGCCTGCTCGCTCAGATCCCAGGTACTCGGGTCGGGAATGTACGAAAAATTCCTGTCCTCGCTGGTTGCCGCTGCATGAGGACTGCCCAGCAACTTCGCCTCTTTGAACGCCTTCTTTGCCCAGGAACCCGTTATGAGATAGTCGGCTGTTCCTTCTTTCGGGAGGAAGTTGAGCGGAACCTGATGAAACTGCATGGAGGCGCCGCCCTGCAAAAACAGGATATGCCACCCTTCCGACAGACCTAACAGCTTCTTCAGCAGGCTCTCCGCTGACGCTACGATCTGATCGTACTCCGGCGAACGGTGGCTGATTTCGAGAATCGAAGCACCGATGTTTTTATAAACGGGAAGTTCGTCACGCACCTCAAGCAGCACGCTTTCCGGCAGCACCGCCGGGCCGGCTGAGAAATTGAACAGGCGGGTATAGGTTGCCGCCTCATGAGGCGTCTGGTAATCAACAGGTTGCATCATGGTAGGGACCTTGATTTCAAGTTCAAGTATCTGAATGTTCAGCGCCGGTTATATCTAATGGGGAACCTTGTACCGGCAGGTAAGCGTCGTCAGGCTGCGTCCATGCAAGCTCCGTTATGCATATATGCAAACGCCCAACAGGCCAGCGCTTACAGCGTTCAGGATAATGCAATTACCTATCCCTCGCAACATGGAGGCAAGCCACAAATAAGCGCTTTGTCCGCCCGCTGCGCCCACTCAGAGCGGAATGACGGATGCTGCCAGCACATCTTGCTGTTGCGAGATGCTATTGACCACCTCATCGGACGGTTCTCCGTCAAAGCGTATGCGGGCGCAGGCCGCTTTTGCGCCTTCAAAAACCAGGTTCTCCATTTCCTGAATATTCCAGCCGGCCTTGCGCACTTCATCCAGTATTCCCGCCAGAACCCCTACCCTGTCCAGGTGACGAACCGTCAGAAGATGGGTGGCAGGAGTATGTTGCGCCAGGTTGACGCAGTTCGGCGCCTTGCCCGTCTCACTATAGGCGTTGATGATCCGCACCGCTTCCATGGCGACGGCCTCCTGTGCTTCTTCTGTGGAAGCGCCGATATGGTGCGTTATATACAACGCCGTATGGTTTGCCAGCGGGTGCTCAAAGGCGCCTTCTTTCCCGGCAGGTTCGTTCTCGATGACATCGACCGCAGCCCGAATTCCCTTTTCGTCCATCGCCCATTGCAGCGCCGCTTCATCCACTACCGCGCTGCGCGTTGTGTTGATGAAGTAGGAGCCCGGCTTCATGGCCTCGAAGAAGGCGCGATCCGCAAGTTTTTTTGTGTCGGGTGTCGAGGCAACGTGCAAGGTCACGATATCTGCCTCACGCGCTATTTCCAGCGGGCTATCACGGCGCGCGACCCCCATTTCGGCGGCAGCCTCTCCAGTCAGCGACCGGCTCCACGCTATCACGCGCAGGCCAAAGCCACGCGCCCGTTGCGCAACTTCACGCCCGATGCTGCCCATGCCGATAATCCCAAGCGTCTTTCCCCGGATGCCCTCCGCTTTCGAATACCGTCCCTTGTTCCATTGCCCCCTTCTTGCGTCCGCAACGTTGTCAGGGATATACCGGTCAAGCGCCAGAATAAGTCCCAATGTCAGTTCTGCAACGGCAGCAGCATTCTTTCCGGGGCAATTTGCAACGAAAACCCCCCTGCCTGATGCCGCTTCAACGTCGATGGTGTCATAGCCTGCTCCGGCCCGGACAATGAGTTCGAGTCGGGAGCCTGCGGTTATAGCCTCTGCCGGTACTTTGGTAGAGCGCACGACGAGAACCTCGGCCTGTGTTTCCCGAAGCGCTTCCGTCAACTCAGGGCCTTTCAGATGAGGCTGGTTCAGAATGGTATGCCCTGCCTGCTCCAGCAAATCCTGGATGCAACGGCCGGTTCGATCCGTCTCCGGAGTTCGCGTGTCACTCAGCGTGACGATGCCGCAGCGCGCGATAATCGCCTGCCCGGCTGATTGATGGGATCGGTAAGACATCGCATTT
>CBDUBU010000033.1:0-20925 GCA_965365465.1 uncultured Rhodothermaceae bacterium | reverse complement strand
CGGCACGACGGTGCGCTTCGACGACGGGACGCAAAGCGTCGTCGGCTGGGACGGGATCGTCGTTGTCGAAGATGCGGGGGAACGGGTCGGTCTCGAGGTCAGGGGTGTGGATGGCACAGTCTGCCGCACGCATCTCGACGTTCCGGCCGAAGCCGAACCCTATGTCGATCTGGGACCGGTCCCCCGCTGATGATGATCTTTTTTCCCTCTTCCGCCCAGGAACCGCCTCCAAAGGAATAGTAGCCGCGTGTAACGGCAACAGGTTCCGTTTCTCCGGCTGCATCGACCGTATACAGGTGGCGATAAGTAGGCTGCGGTTGCAAATCATGCTCTCCTTGCAAGTTGAGGCGCGTAAAAACACGAGGATTATTGTCTGCCGCGTTTTTCTCCAGCCATGCTCGAATTTCAGCCAGAGATCCTGCTGCATCGGGTTTGGCGCCGGTTGTGTCAGCAGCGGCGCGTCCGGGGCGTTCTTCAGGCCAGGGCGGCCCGCTTCCGTTGTTGGCGCGCACGGCTCCGGCGGGAACGGAAGACGCAAACAGGATGCGGCGGCCGTCTGGCGACCATTGCGGCGCGTTAGCGCCATACTGGGTGTGGGTAATCGGGTACGGCTCGCCGCCCAGAAGAGGAAGAATAAAAATCTGCGATACGCCGTCTACGGGCCGGGAGAAGGCAATCGCATCGCCATCGGGAGACCATGCAGGCTCGAAGGCGCTGTGCGCGCCGCGTGTGAGCGGGCGCGGCGCTTCGCTGCCGTCAGCGGGCGCCAGGTAAAGATGAGTCCGGTATTCGTACGCAAGCTGCGCCCCGCTGTCGGTCCCTGTTTTCTTTTCGGCCTGCCGGACAGTGTACAAAACCTGCCTTCCGCCGGGCGAAAGCGTTACCGAACCGAGTTGCCGGATTTGCAGCAAGTCTGTAGCGACCAGGGCTTCCGACCCGTTCTGCCCCCATACCTGAGCATAGAGGAAACACAGAAGAAGACTGAGCGCAACCCTTCGGATCGTTTTCATCGTCAGGAAAGAGTTAATTGAGGGATTTGGGCAGATGGCGCCTCTGCACGGCGAACAGGACTACCCCTGTGGCTTCCTCCGCGTTCCCATTCAGAGGCGCAGAAGCCCGGCAGGCGGCGCACTGCATGATCTTCGTTTCTGTTTGCTTATCTTCTTCTGCCGCGTTCCAAACCACAGAGCGCCGCACTCGCCGGCTGCCTGTAAAAATCAGGTATGACGAAATTCCCTGTAGCCGTGGCGTGCGGCAGGACCAAACCCTATCGAGCAATCCGGTATGATGAGAGCAAAAAAGCAGACCCGGCAGTCTTTCCATGCAAGGGCGTGTTATCAGCAATCCGTCTCCCTGTGGGGATTGTTTGCGCTGTGTATGGGAGCGGCGGCCTGTTCAAACACGCCGGAGGTAGGGGCGCGTCAGGATTGGGGCGTCTATCTGGGCGATCAGGCCAGCAGCCAGTATTCCACGCTGGACCAGATCAACCGCGATAACGTTGCCGGGCTTCAGGTGGCCTGGGAGTATCGCACGGGGGATGCATCGCCGGATGGCCGCACCCAGATACAATGTAATCCGATCATTGTAAAGGGCGTGCTCTACGGTTCATCACCCAAACTGAAGATGTTTGCGCTTGATGCAGCCACCGGCGCTCCGATCTGGACGTTCGATCCTTTCCAGGGAGAATCTGAACTCAACCCGCTCGGCGTGAACCGGGGCGTTGTTTACTGGGAAGACGGTAAAGACAAAAGAATTCTCTTTACCGCCGGGTCCCGGCTTTACGCTCTCCATGCGGAGACCGGGCAATTGATTCCTGATTTCGGAACCGGCGGCTCCGTCAGTCTCCATGAAGGGCTGGGCCGCGACGTGACGGGTTTGTTCGTGCTTTCCAACACGCCCGGCATCATTTACAAAGACCTCCTGATCCTCGGCACCCGTGTTTCCGAAGGCCCGGATGCCGCCCCCGGATACATACGCGCCTACAATGTCCGGACAGGCGCCCTGACGTGGACTTTTCACACGATCCCTCATCCCGGCGAAGAGGGGTATGAAACCTGGCCGGAAGATGCCTGGCAGCGCATCGGCGCGGCCAACGCCTGGACCGGCATGAGCCTGGACGAAAAAAGGGGCCTGGTTTTTATTCCTACCGGGTCGGCTGCCTTTGATTTCTGGGGGGGCAACCGCAAGGGCGAGAACCTCTTTGCCAACTGCATCCTTGCCCTGAAGGCAGATACGGGCGAGCGCGTATGGCACTTCCAGACGGTGCATCATGATCTGTGGGATCGGGATTTGCCGGCGGCTCCCAACCTGGTGACAGTCGAACACAATGGCAAACGTGTGGACGCGGTGGCGCAGATCACGAAATCCGGCTTTGTATTCCTGCTGGACCGGGAAACCGGGAAACCGCTGTTTTCTGTCGAGGAGCGCCCTGTTCCACCCTCCGATCTGAAAGGAGAACAGGCATGGCCTACCCAGCCATTCCCGGTGAAGCCGCCGCCGTTTGCGCGGCAGACGTTCACGGAAGCTGATGTCACCGATATTTCGCCCGAATCTCAGGCGTACGTGCTGGAGCGCCTGAAACAGACCAGGACAGGCCGTCCGTTCATTCCGCCGAGCACCTCCGGCACGATGATTTTCCCCGGCTTCGATGGCGGCGGCGAATGGGGAGGGGCCGCCTACGACCCTGCCTCCGGGCTTTTGTACGTCAATGCGAACGAGATGCCCTGGATTCTTACGATGGTTGCGGTGGGCAACCCCTCCGGGACAGGATCGGCTTCGCCTGCCCAGATGGTCTACACCGTCAACTGCGCAGCCTGCCATGGAATAGACCGGAAAGGCGATCAACAGCAAGTCTTTCCTTCTCTGATAGATGTGGACCAGCGGCTTTCGAGGGAGGAAGTCATGGACCGCATAGAGCATGGCAAAGGCGTCATGCCTTCTTTCGGGCATATCGCGCCTGCGGAAAAAGAAGCGCTCGTAGCGCTGCTTTTCGGAGAAGAAGCGCCCGCGCCCGCCCCTTCGACGCAGGTTTCCGTCGAACGCCTCGCCCCGGATGTGCCTTACGCGCATACCGGCTACAACCGTTTTCTCGATCCTGACGGCTACCCTGCCATAAAGCCGCCGTGGGGCACGCTGAATGCCATCGATCTGAACCGGGGCGAGATTGCCTGGCAGACGCCGCTCGGTGAGTTCAGGGAACTTACGGAAAGGGGAGTGCCCCAGACGGGGACCGAAAACTACGGCGGCCCGATCGTCACAGCCGGCGGGCTTCTTTTCATAGGCGCCACCAAAGATGAGAAATTCCGCGCCTTTGATAAGGAAACCGGGAAGGTCTTATGGGAAGTAGAACTGCCCGCAGGCGGCTATGCTACCCCCAGCACCTACGAAGTAGACGGGAAACAGTACGTCGTTATCGCAGCAGGGGGAGGGAAGATGGGCACTTCGTCGGGAGATACCTATGTCGCGTTTGCGCTCCCGGATTGATCAGAAAGCAGTTTTTCCCGGTCGAACCGACGTAGTTTTTTTATGACGTTCCTGAGATCGCCCCTTGCCATCATCGTGCTCACCCAGATCCTGTTCACTATTGGCGACCTGATGGCGCGCGCCAATATGAAGCAGTATGGTTTTACGGTTGCCGCGTTTCTGACCTGGTGGTTCGTGATCTATTTTCTGATCCGGCAGGTTGCTATGTTCGGGCAGCTATACATATTCTCCTCTATAGATCTGGGAAAGACCATGGCCCTTTTTGGCGCCACATCCATCGTGCTCTCAAACGTGCTCGGTATACTGCTGCTCAAAGAGCTTCTGTCGGTGCAGGGGTATGCCGGAGTCACACTGGCTATCATGGCCTTTCTGGTTCTGGCCTTTCGCTGAGAGGCGCGTTTCCAAAGCGCCCGGCGTCCTTGAGCGCCGGGGCATCTGAACCGATACTCTGAGGAACGACATGATCGTTGATTTGATGAAAAACGAGCGACGTTACCCGTTCGGCCCGATATGGCAGCAGGCCATGAGCTTCCTTTCGTCTCTCAAGCCGGATGCGGAGCCAAAACGATATGATATACAGGGCCAGGATCTGTACGCCATGATTTCCCGGTATGAGACGGTTCCTGAACCGGACAGGTTCGAGTCGCACGCACGGTATGCGGACATCCATACGGTGCTTTCAGGCAGCGAATCGCTGGCCTGGATTCCTGTCGAAGGGCTGGAGGTTGAGACTGCTTACGACGAAACGAAGGATGTCGGATTCTACAGGTTGCCGGCTGCTCCCCTGACGCGCGTGGCTTTGCAGCCGGGGACGTTTATGATGCTCTTTCCCGGCGATGCACATATCACGCGGCTCCTGACCGGCAGCGCTCCGGAAGAGGTCGTAAAGGTGGTCATCAAGATCAATGCGCTCCAGCTTCGGCCCTACGTGAGATAGAAATGTTTTCAGACGTACAGCCCGGTCAGAGCTTCCCGCTGGGAGCTACGGTGCAACCCGACGGCGTCAACTTCAGCATCTTTTCCAAGAACTGCGTTTTCCTGGAATTGCTGCTTTTTGATGACGCCGATGACCCGAAACCCGCGCGGATTATCCAACTGGATCCGGAACGAAACAGGACGTTTTATTACTGGCACGCTTTTGTGCCGCGCCTGCAAGCCGGACAACTCTACGGCTACCGCGCCTATGGTCCCTTTGCGCCGGAACAGGGACATCGCTTCGACGGGTGGAAGGTCCTGTTGGACCCGTATGCAAGGGCTGTTGTCTTTGGAAAAAACTTTGACCGGGAAGCCGCAATCCGGCCCGGCGACAATTGCGCCCATGCGCTGAAAGGCGTTGTGGTCGATGTCAGTTCCTACGACTGGGAAGGGGATGCGCCGCTGCGGCGCCGGTACTCGGATACGCTGATCTATGAACTACACGTTGCAGGCTTTACCCGTCATCCGAATTCAGGCGTCGATCCGGAACGGCGGGGCACCTATGCCGGGCTGATCGAAAAAATTCCTTATCTGAAAGAACTGGGAATCACTGCCGTCGAACTGCTTCCCGTGCAGCAGTTCGACGAACAGGATGTGCCTTCGCCCCTCAAGAATTACTGGGGATACAACCCGATTGCCTTTTTTGCGCCCCATGCCGCTTATAGTTTCGTAAAATCCCCCACCGGGCCGGTTGACGAGTTCAGGGACATGGTGAAGGCGTTCCACCGCGCCGGCATCGAGGTTATCCTTGATGTTGTTTTCAACCATACGGCGGAGGGAGACGAAAATGGTCCTACCTACTCCTTCCGTGGCCTGGAGAATCGGGGTTACTACATGTTGGATCCGAGCGATAGATCCGAATACCTTAATTTCAGCGGCTGCGGCAATACCGTCAATGCCAACCATTCTATCGTGCGCCGCTTGATCCGGCAATGCCTGCAGTACTGGGCCTCGGAGATGCACGTCGATGGATTCCGCTTCGACCTGGCTTCCGCCATGTCTCGGGATGAGATCGGCGTTCCTATCGCCAATCCTCCGATCCTGTGGACAATTGAATCAGATCCTATCCTGGCGGGCGCCAAGATCATTGCCGAAGCCTGGGATGCCGCCGGGCTTTACCAGGTTGGTTCCTTCATCGGTCACAAATGGGCCGAATGGAACGGGAAGTACCGTGACGACGTGCGGCGCTTCGTCAAAGGAGACAACGGCACGGTGGGGCCGCTGGCGACCCGTATCGCGGGCAGCCGTGATCTTTACCCCCACCTGGATCGGGAGCCGAACCGCAGCATCAATTTTGTGACCTCCCATGACGGATTCACGATGCGAGACCTCGTCTCTTATAACGTGAAGCACAACGAAACCAACGGGGAGGACAACCGCGATGGCGCAGACGTTAATTTTAGCTGGAATCACGGCGTTGAGGGACCCACGGACGACCCGAAAATAGAAGCGTTGCGCCTGCGCCAGATCAAAAACCTGTTTACGATCCTGCTTTTCTCACAGGGAACCCCGATGTTGCTCATGGGCGATGAGGTGGGGCGCTCGCAACAGGGCAACAACAATGCGTATTGTCAGGATAACGAACTGAGCTGGTTTGACTGGCGCGGCCTTACCGAACAGGCCGGGCTGCTGCGCTTCGTGCAGGGCCTTATTCGTTTCACGCAGTCTCATGACGTTTTTAGAGAGGAGTTTTTCTGGGTCGATAAGACAATTGACGATGAGGCGGAGGTCACGTGGCATGGCGTGCATCTGGGAAAGCCGGACCTGAGCGAACAGTCGCATAGCCTGGCTTTTATGCTTCGCAATCCGGACCACCGCGATGCTATCCACGTTATGCTTAATGCATACTGGGAGCCGCTCGTTTTTGAACTGGCTCCGCTTCCGGGACGCAGGCGCTGGCATCGTATTGTAGATACTGCTCTGCCTTCGCCAGATGATTATTGCGAAGTCGAAGCAGCCCCTCTCATTGAAACAGATCGGCGCCGGGTCGAATCGCGCTCTGCCGTGGTTCTTGTGTCGCGGCGCCCGAGTCCGTAAGGGGTTTTCCTACATCTTCATGTGGGCTTTCCCCACACATTGCTGCAACGGCGCCCGTCATACTTTTTTGCTGCAAAGCCGTACGGTATTACTGGGGCGGCGGCGTTTACAGGCTGCGGTCAACGGAAACAAAAAAACGAGGACGCTATGCTACGCATCAAGAAGATTCTTTATCCGACCGATTCTTCCATTTGTGCAGAAAGCGCTTTCGCTCATGCGTTGCACCTGGCGGAGCGCTTCGGCGCCGAGCTTCACATCCTCCATGCGGTAGTGCGCCACCGACAGGATCCCGTGAATCTGGGTGTTTCGTTTCCGCTAAACGAAGAAGAAATCTCCCGACAGCTTCATCTGGATAGCCATCCGCTTGTTGAAGGGAGAGAATGGGATTATCAAGTCCCTATTATTCAGGCAGAGGTGCAGGATGTGTCGGCGTCTGTAGCTATTCTGGATTATGCCGACAAACACGACATCGATATAGTCGTAATGGCTACGCACGGACGGCGCGGCATGGACCGTCTGCTGATGGGAAGTGTGGCCGAGGAAGTGGTCCGCCTGGCTACATGCCCTGTGTTCATCGTTCGCGCCTGTCCCGAACTTGCGGAATTGAAGCCTGCGCTGAAACGAATTCTTGTGCCTGTAGATTTTTCCGAATCATCCGGCCTTTCCATTCTGTACGCTGGAGAACTGGCGCGGGCTTATGGAGCTACGCTTGATCTGCTGCACGTCATAGAAGATGCCGTCATGCCGCACGTCTATGGCATTGAGCCGATAGCCATCGACCTGCCTGAAATAGAGACGCAGACCCGGCAGGCGCTCCAGGACCTAGTTGCCGCTGCGGGATCTGTTGCTGTTCCGGTAGAAGCACACGTGGCGCTGGGCTATGCGCAGTCCGAGATCAAGGATTTTGCCGACAAACACGATACCGACCTGATCGTTATTGCTACGCATGGCCGCACCGGAATGAAGCGGCTCTTTATGGGCAGTGTCACGGAACAGGTGATGCGGTCGGTGCATTGCCCGGTTTTCACGGTCAAGTCTTTCGGTAAAACCCTCGTTCCGGCATCTGCGAAAACAGACAGTTCGCCGGCGGCCTGAAAGGAACCTGCCGGTTCCTCCGCCTCCGCGCTCGGAATGTTGTTCAACCCTGCGTATACTGCATTTTCCGGCAGCCGGCACAAACGCAAAGCGCCTTTCCGGGGCGCCGGCCAACATTCCGATAAACGAAGCACATGGAAGCGCCCTCTTACCGCGCACTCATTTTTGATCTCGACGGCGTCATCATCGACTCGGAACCGCTCCACGAAAAGGCAAAGAAAGTCACGTTCGACCGGTACGGTTTGCAGGTAGCGGAGCACGAATACAGGGCCTTCCAGGGAAAGCCGGATCGCGATATGATCGAACACGTCGTGCGTGTTTGCGCCGATGGGTTGCTCGACGTGGATGAGGTTATTGCAATCAAGCAGAGCGTCTACAGAGACCTCGTCCACGAGTTGAAACCAGTGCCTGGCGCCATCTCCTTCATTCAGCGAGCGGCCCGGCATTACACGCTGGCGCTCACGACTTCAGCAGTGCCGGCCAACCAGCAGATTCCATTCGATATGTTCGGCCTGCATTCCTATTTTAAGCTGGTGGTAACCGCCGACGACATATCCCGCCCGAAGCCGGATCCAGAGCCTTATGAGGTCACCCTTCGGAAGCTTGGAATGAAAGGAGAGAACTGCCTGGTGATAGAAGACTCAGTCAACGGCGTTCTCTCGGCAGCCGGGGCCGGCTGTTTTGTAGCCGGACTAACGACCTCATTTGCCCCTGGCGAATTGCGAGAAGCAGGCGCGCATTTCACCGTTGACAGCTTCAGGGAATTGGCTCAACAGGTGTTGCCGGTGTGAGCACGCAGGCGGAAGCGCGGGTGTGGCGTCGGCGCTGCTTCTGAAGCGGCGAAGCCCATTAAAAACTGAAGCTTGCTGCCGGATAAAAAATTGTTGCTTATCTTGGGGTCGCCTGGAAGCAAGGGGCATAGGGGATTCCCCTATTGCATATTCAGGTTCAGGGATCTAGCTTCTGTTTGTATCTCTAAAATAAGCATATGGATTTGTTTACTTTATCTGGAACCAATCAAGTAAGTGAAATTGTCAGGGACGGCAGGGATATACCGCCCACGACGCCTTATCCTTGCTCTGTGGAGAACCCGGCATGACGGCGACAAGACGCCCCCTTATTCTTATTGCTGATGACGATCCGGATGATCGGTTGCTGGTATCAAGGGCGCTTGGAAAAGCAGGGCTTGCCGGACACATTCACACGGTTCATGACGGTGAAGAACTGCTGGATTATCTGCAGCAGGATGGAGCGTTCTTACCCGGATTGATTTTGCTTGACCTCAATATGCCTCGTATGGATGGATGGGAGGCGCTCCGCCGAATCCGCGCTTCTCCCATGCTGCGTTCAATTCCGATTGTGGTGCTGACGACCTCTGATGCCCCGGATCACATCACGCAGAGTTATGAAATGGGCGTAAATGCCTATGTGGTCAAGCCGAGTTCCCTGGATGAGATGGACCGGTTTGCGGACGTTCTGGAGGAGTTCTGGCTCCAAATAGCGAAATTGCCCGTGCGGCGTCTGAGCTATCCCTGACCAGGAGCGCGTCCGGGCCTGCCTTGCTGAAAAAAGAAGGGGTTGCCGGTTGAACCTTCGGCAAAAAGCAAAACCCCCAGCCTCCTTTGGCTGGGGGTTTTTTGTGGGTGGAGACAAGGGGATTCGAACCCCTGACCTCTGCGGTGCGATCGCAGCGCTCTACCAACTGAGCTATGTCCCCGTTTCGTGTTTGCACCGGCGCATCCGGCTCCGGTGCAAAACACAAATATACGATCCGATCAGGGCGGGTTCAAGATGAGACCTCAAGTTTGCGGGTATCGTTGTACTTGGAGGGGCACTTGACCAGAATGTGATTTGCTACAAACACATCATCCTGAACATGGCCTTCTACGACGAGTTTCTCCGCATCTTCAAAGTTAGGAGGCTTTGGATTCGCATAGTGGACACGGCGAATCGTACCCTGCTCATCTTCCATGTAAAAGCTGAAGATATTGCTGTTGCGGTCATACTCGAAATGACGCTCTTTTATCCATCGCCCCACAACGTGCGCCCTGGAGCCGGTTGCCTGGGCCTGGGTGAAGTCCATGTAGCCGCCTACCTGCTGTCCGAAGTTCAGAAAGAGTAGTGCGGTAAAACCCACGATAAGCACTGCGCCGATAAGGGTCTTGGGCTTCATAGCAACACGACAAATGCTGGATGGACAGGGTAAGTGGAGACGCGCCGCAGCCATGCGGCCACAGTCAGGTCAGGTTTTCCTCTCGAATGCCTTTTTGGACTGTTCGTTCCAGGTTGAGGATCTTCCGATCTGTTCGGAAAACAAAGAAAGCCAGCCCGAACCAGATGACCAGCACGACAGCCAGCACGACGAAGAGTTTGTCCTCAGCCAGCATGACGCGCTCGATCCCGGCAGGCTGCTGCGCCGGCATACCGGAATGCGCCCAGATGCTGTCATACGCGGTAGCGTTGTCCTGTTGCGAGGAGGGGGTGTCTTGAGCGTAAACGGGATAAATAGTCATGGACATGAGCGGCGGAAGCGGCGTGGGTTACCAGGTAAATCGCGTTTCGTAGCGTTGTGTCAGGAGCGCGAGGCGAACGCGTTGCGTATAGAGGACCCAGAAAAGACCGATAAAGCCAATCACGGAGGGATAAAATACCACCCGCATGATCGGATGGGTGATCTGGCTGAAGGCCGGATTTCCTTCAGCCCCAGGATGGAGACTCTCCATCTGCCGGGGCAGCACGTACAGCAAAAACGGTACGGTGGTAAAGGCAAACAGGTTGTAGACGGCCGCAATCCGCGCGCGCTTTTCCGGATCGTCTACACTGGAACGCAACACAAAATACCCTCCGTAGATCAACAGTTGCACGGCTGCCATGGACTGTTTGGGATCGAAGTTCCACCACAGATCCGTTCCAACGTACCACGTAAACCGCGCCCATACCATGCCTGTCGTCAGGCCGAGCAGGCCGAAGACGATCCCGAGCCGGGCTGCTTCTTCGGCGCGGATGTCCCGCACCAGGTCGCTGCTTCCGAGGAAACGCAGCGAGTGGTAGGCGGATACGAGGGTCGCTGCCATCAGCGTGAACCACATAGGAACGTGGAAATACAGATTACGCGCCGTGTGTTCGAGAATGTTGATGCGGGGGATTTGCAACAGAAATCCGCCTGCGATCACGACCGTCATCCAGACAAAAACGACATTCCGCACGATGTGGTAGCGGCGAAGGTTTATCGTCTTCGGTAGGGTGTCCATGGAAGGGTGCGTGTTTCGGAAATAAATAAAATGATGGGAAACCGCCCATCAGTCTTTCCAGACATAGTCAAAAAGCAGCACGGAAGCCGTGATGATGACGCCTGCAAAGCCGACGAGCGTGAGCAGTTCATCCGCGGCAGCATCCCACGAGACTCCCACGACCGCCGTGCGCGTGGCGCTGACGACGGAGAGCAGGAGCGGGATCAAAACAGGAAAAAGCAACACCGGCAGCAACGGGCCTCTGTTTGCCGTTCGTGCGATGACGGCGGCAAGGAATGTCGTTGCTCCGGAAAGGCCCAGCGCTCCCAGGAGCAGGGTTGCAAGCAGCAGCCCCGGCTGTTGCACGTCCAAACCAAGCAACACGAGGAACGCGCCGAGCGCGACAAGGTTCAGGGTCAGCACCAGGAGGAGGTTGAACAGCAGCTTTCCTGCGAACACCATGCTGGCTCGCGTATGGAGTTGCAGCAGCAAAACCGTTCCCCGTTCCTCCTCGCCGATGAAAGCTCTACCCAGGCCAATCGCTGCCGAGAACAGGATGACGACCCATAGCAGGGCTGACTGTACCCGCTCGCTAAGGGGTTCCTGTCCGATAGCAAAAAGGATCAACAGAATAGATCCCAGTACGAACATCAGCAGCATGTTGACGGCGTAACGGCTGCGTAGCTCCAGCTTCAAGTCTTTTTCAAACACGGCCCAGGCGCCCGAGAGCCAACGCATCATATCTGTCCGGGTAGAGGTAACATTCTTTGTTCCTATCTTGTGCAGGGAGTGTTGTTCATGGCGATGCTCCGCCTGCTGCAACCTTTTCAGGAATATAGTACGGGTAAAGAGTCTGTAAAACGAGAAAACGGCGTTGCTGAGAAAACCTGCATGACAAGAGACAAAATCCGGGGCGCTCTGCTGGGCGCGGCTGTAGGAGACGCGCTTGGAATGCCCGTCGAGGGGTTCAATCACCAGAACGTGCGTATGTACTACAAGGGCATCAAGGAGTACCGGGATGATGAAAAACGAGGCGATTTGAAGGCTGGGCAGTGGACGGATGATACGCAGCTCACGTTTGCAATCGTTCAGGTGTTGACGGAGCAAGCGGAGCCGCACCGGATTCCGGCGCTGGTTACGGAGCGTTATGTGGCGCTGGCGCCCCAGGCCCGACGCTGGGGACCGACGACAAGGGCCGCGATAGAAAGGTTGGCCGCCGGCAAGAATACAAGCGATCTGGAACCCCTGCCGTCCAATGGCGCTGCCATGCGAGCAGGGCCGCTGGGGGTTTGGTGGGCTGCCGGAGATGCGTCATACGAAGCAGCCTTCGCTTTCATGGAGCCGATATTTGCCGTCACGCACCGGCATCCCGCTTCGGTCGCAGCGGGGTTTGCGCAGGCATTCGCCGTCCGGGAGTCGCTCCGACAGGATCTGAACACATTCGATCCGGCCGACTTCTGGAGAAAATTGACCGAAGTAACGCTTTGGGTCGAGCAGCGGCTTGGCGGCAGCGATCAGCGTGTTTCGGCAAGGCTCCAGTTGCTGGAGGCGCATCTGGACGAGTTTCCTCTGGACCTGCTGGATCTCTGCGACGGCGCCGGCATCCACGCTTCGGAGTCATGGCCGTTCGCTGCTGCTATGTTCGCCCGCCGCCCTGAACTTCTGGAACCCACATTGCTATCGACCATCAACGTCGGGGGCGATGCAGACACCACTGGCGCTATGACAGGGGCGCTGCTCGGCGCGTTGCACGGCTGGGCCGCTTTTCCGGAAGCATGGCGCGATGGCCTGGAATCCGTTCGGAATCTGGAAGCGCAGGCCGATGCTTACGCTCATGCGCTCGGCGGCGCGAGCTGAAGGTAGGCGCGTTTGGATCATTTCTGCGGAGAGGCTGATCTTCAGCCCTTGCCTATAGTACATTGGCGGAGGGATGTTGCCTTCCGAGCCGGTGGTAGTGTTCGGTTTCATAAGACCGCAATGACATCACCGAGATCTCCGAATCAACGAGCAGTGCGGAAAGCCCGTCGCGCACGAAGCGAAGCTTCTCGTTAATTGGGAAAGGCGCTGTCCGACGTCGCTTCGCTGAATGGAGTCGGCGCGAGGAAGGCGCCCACAAACGAAATTTCCGGCTCAAGGTGGTAGCCGGTTTCGCGCTTGACAACCTCCTGCACGTGGGCGATCAGGGCGCGAACGTCCGATGCCGTGGCGCCCCCGCGATTAATCATGATGTTGGCGTGCCGGCGGGTGATCTCTGCGTCTCCGATCCGCGTCCCCTTTAGCCCGCACTGGTCGATCAATCGTCCGGCCCCGATGCCCTCTATCTTCTTGAAAATAGATCCTGCGCTGGGTTCCGTATCCAGAGGAGGGTGGCGTTCGCGCCGCCACTGGAGGTTGGCTTCCATGATTTCTCGCATCCGTGCGGGATCGGCTTCGCGTAGTTGAAACGTAGCAGAAAGCACCACATCCTCCCGGTCATGCAGGATCGAGTAGTCGTAGCCGAACTGAAAGTAATTGACCCCTACCGTTCGGCGCTCATTCTCCTGAGTGAGCAGGTCGGCTTCGTAAAGCACTTCCTCGATAAAGATGGTGCGCTCTCTTTCCGGCGGAGGGGAAAGAAAATGCAGGTTCTGCCACAGCGCGCCGCCTACCGTAGAAGGAATGCCCACGAAGTGCTCTAGCCCGGAAAGTCCGTGGGAAACGGCGGTATCGATCAGATCCGGGTAGATGACAGCGCCGCTTTCGGCCCGGATGCGTTGCGCATCCGGATGCACCTCGACATGGCTTGCAATGTTGCGAATCACGAGTCCCCGGAACCCTCCGTCGCCGATCAGGATGTTGGCGCCCATGCCCAGCAGAAAATGCGGGATGCGGTGTTCGCGCGCGATCAGGAGCGCTTGCGCCAGCTCTTGCGCGGTGCGCGCCTCGAAAAAAACGTCGGCAGGACCCCCGATGCGAAACGTCGTATAAGGAGCCAGTTGCTCGCGGGGGCGAAGGCGGTCGGCCCCGAACGCCTGCTGCAAAATGTTGAGCGCTGCCGGGGTGATTGCAGGATCTAGGGTCATAAAGGAACAGGCAGGGGCGGTGAGTAGACTGCATTTTTGCAGAGCGTGGCTCTAACGCCGGGGGCCTCTGCTTGTTGCCCTGCAACTTTTATGCTACTTTGAACGTCCACAGGTTGACGGAATAAACTGCTGCAACCACGGAAAGAGAGCTTAAATGAGCACCCGAAACATGGCAAACGAATATCCTAACGTTGCCCGTGCAGCGATTCGGATGGGCATCGGCATCGTGCTTTTTTTTATCGTTGCTGCCATGGCGGCAGGATGTATGACCACCTCGATCGGATCGGGGGAGGGAGGCGTTCGCTACAGTGTCTTCGGAGGGACGGATCTGGAAACCATCTATGGAGAAGGGCTCAAGGTACACGCCCCCTGGGTGACGATCTATACCTACGACGTGCGGGTGCAGGAGCAACTCGAGGAGCTTACCGCGCTCTCGTCCAATGGCCTTTCCATCGGACTGGACGTATCGATACGAATGCGCCCGGTCGTAGAAAGACTTCCGCAATTGCATGTGACATACGGCACCGACTATGCGTCGAAGCTCGTGTTTCCCGAATTGCGCAGCGCCGTACGAGAGGTGGTCGGGCGTTTTACGCCTGAAGAACTGTACTCCACGCGCCGAACGGAACTGCAAGGCGCTGTTCTGGAACGTGTGCGGGCAGGGGTGCAAGATCGGTTCGTACAGATAGAGGCAGTCCTGATTCGCGATGTGCGCCTGCCGGAGCAAATCCAGCGGGCCATCGAACGCAAGCTGACGGAAGAGCAGGAGGTCGCTCGCTACGAGTTTACCCTTCAGAAGGACAGCCTGGAAGCGGATCGCAAGCGAATAGAGGCCGTGGGGCAGGCGGAATACCAGCGCATCGTCACCGAAAGCCTGTCCCCGCAGTTTTTACGCTTCAAAGGCATAGAGGCTACGGAAAAACTGGCTGAGTCGCCAAACTCGAAGACCATCATCATCGGTTCAGGGGGCGACGGGCTTCCGGTCATTCTGGGGGGCCAGTAAGGGCATACCGCAGTCAGGCCGCGCTTACCGGTTAGAGTCAAACAGGATGGAGCATAAAGACCGGGAAGACTTTTTCCATCGGGTCTGGGACGTGGTAGCGCAGATTCCCTGCGGCAAGGTGACCACGTATGGGCATATCGCCGAACACCTCGGATCGCGCAGCGCCGCGCGTACGGTAGGCTGGGCGCTAAACGCCGCCGCCGGAACCCATCTGCCGTGCCATCGCGTCGTGAACCGGTTCGGAGCGCTATCAGGAGCACGGCATTTTGAAAGCCCCTTCGTCATGGAAGAGCGATTGCGTGCAGAGCAGGTCACGTTCACCGGCGAAGGGTGCGTTGATCTGGAAAAGCACCTCTGGGTTCCTGCACGCGGGCTTTGACGGGCCTTTCCGGACAGCAACCGGAGCGAACGCCGCTAGAAGCTCATTGCTTCGAGCGTGGTCCAGAAATCAGGAAATGAAACGGCAGCGCATTCGGCCTCGAGGATGGTCGTCCTGCCCGAAGCTACAAGCCCGGCGATGCCCATTGCCATAGCGATCCGGTGGTCGTCAAAGCTCGGGATGGCAGCGCCTGTCAGCGGACGGCCTCCGGTGACGGCCAACCCGTCAGCGAATTCCTCGACTTCTGCGCCGAGCGTGCGCAGGTTCTTTACAAGCGCCGCAATCCGGTCTGTCTCCTTCACGCGCAGTTCTGCCGCGTCGCGGATTTCCGTGCGGCCCTGAGCGCAGGCTGCCGCCACCGCCAGCGCCGGTATCTCGTCGATCAGATTAGGAATCAGTGCGCCGCCTACTGATACGCCGCTCAGGGAGGCCGGTCGAACGGTGAGGTCGGCAATCGGTTCGCCTCCATAGGAACGTTCATTGCGCAGGGCAATGTCGGCGCCCATGGCTCTGAGCACGTCCAGCAAGGCGCTGCGTGAAGGATTCAACCCCACGCCGGGCAGAGCAACCTCGCCCTCCGGCGCGATAGAGCCGGCCACCAGAAAAAAGGCAGCCGCCGAGAAGTCGCGTGGAACGGTCCATGTTCGGGCAGGGATAGGTAGTCCTTTCTGCACCGTCAGGTAGCGCACACCCTCGGTTTCGAATACGTCCAGGCCCAGCATACGCTCCGTATGGTCGCGGGAAGGGAGGGGTTCGACCACCGTAGTCTCTCTGTCAGCGTACAGGCCCGCCAGCAGGACGCAGGATTTGACCTGCGCCGAGGCCACCGGCAGTGTGTATTCGATGCCTTGAAGAGCGCGCCCGCCGCGAAGGTGAACCGGCGCGTGCCCGTCGGTGAGTTCGATCCGGGCGCCCATCCGCCGGAGCGGATCCGCGATCCGCCCCATTGGCCGGCGACTCAGGGAGGGGTCTCCGGAAAGGACGCTGTCGAACGGTTGTGCCGCGAGGATGCCGGAAAGCAGCCGCATGGTTGTGCCTGAATTGCCGCAGTCCAGAGGGGTTTCCGGAGCAGTCAGGCCATGCAGCCCTTTGCCTTCGACATAGAGAATGCCATCCCGGTCCTCCATGTCGATTCCCAGTTGGCGGAGGCAGGAGAGCGTAGACTGTGGGTCAGCCGAAGAGGGATAATTAACGATCTGCGAGGTTCCGTCTCCGAGTGCAGCGAGCAGCGCAGCGCGGTGGGCAATGGATTTGTCGGCGGGCAAAGCAACCGTGCCTGAAAAGGTCGTTACGCGCTTTACGGTCGAGTTCATGAAAAAAGGTTGGCAGGAGTCAGGTAGGTGGAAAATTTCAACGAAGATAACGAGCAGGAATGCGCCGTGCGCTTTCTTTTTCGCTACCAGAAAGACGTATGTACAGACGGATCTATCGGCAAGGCATCCGCGACCTGGCGCAGGATGTCCTGCTTCCGATCCCAGTCCATGAAGGCATAACGAAACCCGTTCAGGACGATCTCGCGCATTTCTTGTGGGCGCAGTTCCGCGTGTTCATAGACGCGCCACAGTTCTTCGGTCATGGAGGTGCGGCTGAAAAGGCGGTTGTCTGTGTTGATCGTTACAGGAATGCCTGACCGCAGGTACAGTTTGAGCGGGTGTGATGCCATGCCCGGCGCCACATGCGTCTGAACATTGCTTGTAGGACAGATCTCCAGTGGAACCTGGTGATTTGCACAGTACTGCATCAGGTCGGGGTCTCGGTACAGGGAGGTGCCGTGACCGATGCGATGGGCGCCGCAAAAGAAAAGCGCCTGATGGATCGAATCAGGCCCCCATGACTCTCCGGCATGAACGGTCAGCCCGAGCATATTGTTACGCGCGTAATAAAACGCGTGCAGGTGATGTTTGGGCGGGTGCCCTGCTTCGCCGCCGGCGAGATCAAAAGCCACCACGCCGCGCCGACGATAGGCGACGGCCAGTTCGGCCTGCCGTAGAGAAGCGCTCTCGAAGCGGTCGCGCAGCCCGCAGATGATGAGGTTCGTGTGGATGTCGAAATCACGCTCGGCGTTTTTCAAGCCGTCCAGTACAGCATCGTTAACCTGTTCGAGCGTGAGTCCTTCCTCGGTATGCAAGATGGGGCCGTAACGGACTTCCAGGTAGCGGACGTTCTCCCGTGCGTTGTCTTCAGCCAGTTCATAGGCGATCCGTGCCAGGGCGTCGGCAGACTGCATGAGGGGAATCGTGTAGCGAAACCAGCCTAGATAAGCTTCCAGGGTTTCGGAATGGTCGATCTGGCGCAGGATTTCTTCGAGGCCGTCCACGTCGTCGGACGGAAGCAGAGACATCTTTCCCTGGGTACGCGCAAGCTCAAGCAGGGTCGTCAGTCGCAGCGAGCCGTCCAGGTGGCAATGCAGTTCGGCTTTGGGCCAGCCGAAGAGATCGTCGCGCGTGAGTGCAGAGAGAGAGGAAGAGAGCATCATAGAGCTTTTTTCGGAGGCAAGTTACCGGTCTCCCGGCGCGGGTTCAAGCACGAAATTCGCAAAAGAGGCGAGCTTACCTGTCGCTTCGTCCGGAGTTTTCGGAACACCCCCATTGCCTGTTCGTTTCGATCTTGTTTTCTGGAAGGTTAGGCGTGCTGCCGTAAACCCGGCATCCAGGTTTCGTTGTTTCACAAAGAAATGTTTAGCGCTATCTTTGCATTCCCGGCGCGCTGCCCGTTGCGTGCGCCCTGGAAGCAAAGGCTACACATTACCAGATAAGGTGACGTTATGTTTGAAGGTTCTCAGGCAATCCTGGCAATCGGTGGTTTAGGGCCCACCGAAATCTTACTGATTTTTCTTGCGATTTTGCTTCTTTTCGGCGCTAAACGCATCCCCGAAATTGCGCGTGGTTTAGGCAAAGGGATCCGGGAGTTCAAGGATGCCACCAACGATCTCAAGCGGGAGATGGACGTAGACCAGACCGGTCACCGGAGCATTCAGCCGCCCTATCAGGGCACGCAAGCGCCGAGAAGCGGCCAGGAGTACCAGCAGTACAACGAAGCAGTTCCGCCGCCTCAGCCCCGGGCGGAAAACCCTGCCGCCGAAGCAGAGAAGCGCGTCTGATCTTACGCAGGATAGCTACAGGGCGCAGCGCCGGGAAGCGTGTTTGCGCCGGGCAAGGGAATCACGGATTTTATGGTATACAGAACTTTTTCTGATGCCCGGACGGCTTTGGAGAAAGACGAGACCAGTTGCGAAGCGCTGGTCTCGTCTTTTTTGCAGCATATCCAGGCGCGTAACCCACATCTCAATATTTTTCTGCAGGTTGACGCGGACGGGGCGCTCGGCCATGCCCGGTCGCTGGATGCCCGGCGCTTGCGGGGCGAGCATTTGCCCCTGGCAGGCCTGATGATGGCCGTTAAGGATGTCATCTGCATCAAAGGGCGCCCGGTAACGTGCGGGTCCCGGATGCTGGAAAACTTCTCTTCTCTCTACGATGCCACTGTTATCGAACGGTTGCGGAACGCCGGTGCGACCTTTCTGGGCAAGGTCAACTGTGATGAGTTCGCTATGGGATCTTCCAACGAGAACAGCTTCTTCGGGCCGGTGCGCAACCCTGTGGCCCCGGAGTACGTGCCCGGAGGATCTTCAGGCGGCTCTGCCGCTGCCGTAGCGGCGGAAACGTGTCATGTCGCACTTGGTTCGGATACTGGAGGCTCCGTGCGCCAGCCCGCCGCGTTCTGCGGTGTGGTGGGCCTGAAGCCTACCTACGGGCGCGTCAGCCGGTACGGCCTCGTGGCGTATGCCTCGTCTTTCGACTGCATCGGGCCGCTGGGGCATTCGGTAGAAGATGTAGCGCTGACGCTGGGTACAATAGCCGGCGTGGACCCGTGGGATGGAACGAGCGCACCGGCGCCGGTCCCGGATTACCGCCAGGCGCTCACCGGCTCCGTACGTGGCATCCGGATCGGGTTGCCGAAAGAGTACTATGCCGAAGGCCTGGATAGAGGAATTCGCCGCCTGCTCATGCAACAGGTGGAACGGCTGCAACAGGAGGGAGCCGAGGTTCGGGAAATCTCGCTTCCTCACACGGAATACGGAATTGCAACCTACTACGTGCTCGCCACAGCGGAAGCGTCGAGCAATCTCGCGCGTTACGACGGGGTTCGCTACGGCTACCGCGCAGATCTGGGCGAGACGCGCCGCGCCCTGACTGAGGAAAAAGCAGCAACGGAGCAGGCGCTTGCTACGGCCAGGGCCGATGGCGATGCATCGCTTGTAGCTGTGCTTCAGGATCAACTGGAAGGGCAGGAGACGCTTCTGCATCGGCTCTATGTGCAATCGAGAACCGAAGGCTTCGGCAAGGAAGTGAAGCGTCGGATCATGCTGGGCTCCTACGTGCTTTCCTCCGGCTACTACGATGCCTACTATGGCAAGGCCCAACGCGTCCGTTCGCTGATCCGTCACGATTTCGACCGCGCCTTTGAGCAAGTAGATGTTTTGTTAACGCCGGCCACGCCCACCCTGCCTTTCAAGCTGGGCAGCAAAACCAGCGATCCGCTCGAAATGTATCTGGGCGATATATACACGGTAACGGCCAACCTTGCCGGGATTCCGGGCCTTGTGGTTCCGATAGGTCGGAGCGCCGAGGGGCTTCCCGTAGGGATGCAGCTTCTGGGACGCCATTTCGACGAAGCCCTGCTGTTGCAGGTGGGCGATGTGGCGATGAAGTTGGTCGGCGCCGAGGCTGCGTAGTTTTTTGGGAACCCAACACGGGCGCAAGGGTCTTTCCGGCGCGCCCTTTTCTATAACGCTGCGTCGCTGCATTTGTAGATTGACGGCTGCTTTGTTTCTTCGGCGCCCGGCGACGGCAAAAGAATAATATTTAATACCCATGAGCATTCTCGTAGACAACGATACGCGCCTGGTGGTTCAGGGCTTTACGGGGCGGGAAGGAACCTTTCATTCCGAACAGATGATCGCCTACGGTACGCCGCTCGTGGCCGGAGTGACGCCAGGCAAAGGCGGGCAGATGCACCTCGACAGGCCCGTCTTCAACACGGTAGCGGCTGCCGTCGAGAAGGAAGGCGCCAACACGTCTATTATCTTTGTGCCCCCGCCGTTTGCCGCAGATGCCATCCTGGAGTCGGCTGACGCAGGGATCAAGGTGGTCATCTGCATCACGGAGGGCATACCGACAAGCGACATGATCCCGGTGTATCACGCCGTAAAGCAGAAGAACATCAGGCTGATTGGCCCGAACTGTCCGGGCGTCATTTCGCCGGGCCGCGCCAAAGTCGGCATCATGCCGGCCATGATCTTTAGCGAGGGAAACATCGGGGTGATCTCGCGCTCCGGCACGCTTACCTACGAAACCGTGGACCAGCTTACCCGAATGGGCCTGGGGCAAAGCACGGCGGTCGGAATCGGGGGAGATCCGGTGATCGGGACGCGCTTTTCGGAGGTCCTGGCGCTTTTCGAGGAGGATGATGAGACGGAAGCCATCGTCATGATCGGGGAGATCGGAGGAACGGCGGAGGAGGAGGCAGCCGCTTACATCAAGACGAACATGAAGAAGCCGGTCTTTGCCTTTATCGCTGGGCGTACGGCCCCTCCAGGGCGTCGTATGGGGCACGCAGGCGCCATCATCTCAGGCGGGAAAGGGACGGCGGCAGACAAGTATG
>CBDUBU010000032.1:0-21146 GCA_965365465.1 uncultured Rhodothermaceae bacterium | reverse complement strand
GCGACACCAGCGATCCTGCGGCCTGCGCCTATTTTGAACGGCTCGCGCAGCGCGTCCGGGACGCAGGGAAAGAGGCGTACTACGTCACGCTGTTCATCGAGAAGGACCAGTGCGCGGCGGCCGTAGATTTCGTCCTGCTCGACGCGCTGGACGAGCCGGCTCCCGCCCGGCTGCTCGACCGGTGGGCTGCGGCGCAGGAAAAGCCGTCGGGCCTCGCGGCGCTGGGCACGTGGGTGCAGTCAGATTCGCTGCGCGGCCTTCGGAAAACGCAGTCGCCGCAGGTGCAGGCCCGGTATCTGGAGCATTCGCTGAACGCGCTGCTGTCTCGCTCCGGGGCCGCCGCCCCGGCGGCGGTCTTCGTGTACCGGTGGAGCGATGAGACGCCCCTGTCTGTTTCTCCAGCCCACGATCTCGATCACCCCTACGAGCGAGGCTACGGCCTGCTGGGGCCGGGCAGGACGCCCCGGCTTGCCTGCAACGTCGTGGAGGGGATCTATACCGGCCGGCAGACGGTGTTCGCCTTTTCGCTCGGGCCGCCGCCGTCCCGCGAAGCGCCCTGGGCGATCCTGTTCGGCTGGGGCGTGGTGGTTCTGCTGGGGGTCTTTTACATAGCCGCGCCCCGCTTCAGGCACATGGTTCCCCGGTATTTCAAGGCGCACGTCTTTTACCGTGATGCCGTGCGCGAAGGTCGTGATGTGCTGCTCGGCGCCAGCACCGTCCTGCTCGCGGCCATTGCTTTCGGCGTCGGTATGATCAGCAGTGTAGTCCTCGAACTGGTGCGCGAAGAAGCCGCGTTCCTGGTTCTTTTTCAGGGTTTGCCGGTCTCCGTGCAGACGGTAACGGTGGCGCTGCTTTCCGAACCCTGGATGCTGGTTTTGCTGCTGGGAAGCATCTACGCGCTCAGCCTGGTGCTCTGGAGCACCGTGCTTACCGTGGTCTCCCGCCGGCGCTATCCCCTGATGCCGGGACAGGCCGTCATGCTGGTCGTGTGGGCGCGCTGGCCGCTGCTGCTGCTGATGATTGCCGCCATGGTTGCCACTACCCTCCCCCGTGAACAGGCATTGCTGGTCGCGGCAGGAATCATGGCCTGCTGGATCCTCACGGCGCTCTATGCCACGCTCCGCACTACCATTGACTTCACCTCCGTCACGCGCCTGCCTTTCCCGGTTGCGATGATGGTGGGCCTTGCCAATCCGCTTACCTTGCTGCTCCTGGCGGCGGCGCTCATGGCCCTGCGCTTTCTCCCCGAAGCCCGGTTCATCTATCACCTGATGGCATACAATACCTTCGGTTAAACCTGCCGAGGCAGGCGCGGTCCCGGCCGCCGCGCCGAGACGATGCGCGGGCGGCCCGACAGGTCCGGCAGCAGCAGCGCGCCGGCGAAGCCGGAAACGGTAAGATGGTCCCGGACCTGCGCCCCGAAGTCGGCATGGGTTTCAAAAACCAGCCACCCTCCCGGCCTCAGCAGGCGCGTTGCGTGCTGCGCAATGGCCCGGTAGAAAGTCATCGCGTCCTGCCCGGCGAACAGAGCAAGCTCCGGCTCGTAGTCGCGCACTTCTGCAGCCAGTTCCGGCTTTTCCCGGAGGGGGATGTAGGGCGGATTGGAGATGACAAGGTCCAGCGCATCCGGGATCCGATCCGGAAAATCAGGCGCCAGCGCATCGGCGTGCAGCAGATAGAGGACAGCGTCGTGGGCCTCCGCGTTCGCGGCCACAGCCAGCGCCGCCTCACTCACGTCGCAAGCGATAACCTCCGCATCTGTCCGTTGGCGCTTGATCGCAAGGGCAATGCAGCCGCTGCCCGCGCCGATGTCCAGCACCCTCGGCTTGTCAAGGGTTTCGATCAGACGGAGGGCGTGCGCAACCACCTGCTCCGTCTCCGGACGCGGAATGAGCACGTCCGGCGTGACCCGGATCGTCAGACCGAAAAACACCGTCTCACCGAGAATGTACTGCAGCGGTTCGCGTCGCATCCGCCGCGCCAGCATCTGGTTCAGCAGGTGGATCTGCGCGCTGTCGAGCGCCTGTTCCGAATGTGCGTACAGCAGGGCCCGGCTGCATCCCGTCACGTCGGAAAGCATCCATTCCACGTTACGCCGCGTGTCCTCGATGCCCGCCGCTTCCAGCATCCGGACGCCTTCCCTCAGCGCGGAGCGGCGGGTCCATGCGCGCTCCGGGTCCAGCCGGTCTTGAACTTCGGTCATGAGTGCTCTGGCATCCTCTCGGGAACGGTATGGCAGTCCGGAAAAGCGACGCTTTCACTCCTTGCCGAAGCGCCTGCAAGCCTCAAGGCATAGATGCTTCGCGCTCGCTCAGGATAAGCACGTCGGGGGAGGATTTTTCGATTCCTTACTGTCTCTGCCTGCTGAAACATTCCCTGTTTTGCCCGGGCCTCCCAATCGCTGCCCTTACTGCTGCGCACCGAACTGTTTCCAAATTCTTGTTTTCTGGATATTCTCTTAACGTGCGTCTTGGGCAATCTATGTATTTTTGGCCCGATGCGGACATGAGCCCGGCTGTTTCCCCGGAAAAGCCTTGAACGCGTTGCGCCGTGCGGTTTGTTCGTCGTTCCGGAATGCGTTGGAAAACGTTTCCTCCATGCGCAGGTTTCAGGCAGCCACGCGTGCGTATGCGGCGCCGGGGGCAAACGCCATGCAGCCTTACGCGACACGCTTTCTACCTGTTTTGGCGCGTGCCTTTGCGCCTAAAGATCCGTAAAGTTTGCGTTAAAGTGCAGTTGTTACCTGTGTCGGGCACAGTTATTGTCTGTTAACTTCGGTGTAATATGGAACTTCAAAGAGCGTTTCCCATAGACGCTCTGTTATTTTTCCTGAAGATTGTGCAACCCCATGACAACACGAGACAAACTTGAGGCGTTATCCGCCAATATGTGGTGGAGCTGGAATTCAGAGGTGCTGGATCTGTTTCGTCGCCTGAATCCGGAAGTTTTCCGCGCTTCCCGAAGCAACCCTGTGGCAACCCTTCAGGCGGCTGATGCGAAAGCCTGGGAGGATCCGGATCTGGCCCGTGAGGTGGATACCGCTTACAAGGCGTTTCGGGAGTACATGGATGCGCCTATGATGGCGTCGCCGCGCACAAGTTACTTCTGCATGGAATACGGCCTCCACGAGAGCCTGCCGACCTATGCCGGCGGCCTGGGAATCCTGGCAGGGGATCATGCAAAGTCTGCTTCCGACCTTCGGCTGCCTTTTACGGCCGTCGGGCTGCTGCTGCGGGATGGGTATTTCGAACAGCATTTCGACCACAGCGGCTGGCAACAGGAGCACTATCCCTCCATTGACCCGGCCCGGCACGCGCTCACGCTCGTCACAAAAGAGGACGGAACGCCCCTTGCCGTCCATGTTCATCTCGGCCATCAGCGCCTGGAATTGCAGGCATGGCTCATCCGGCTCGGACGCACGACCCTGTATTTGCTCGACTCGGATCGGGAAGCCAATCCTGAGCATCTGCGCTCCCTGACCAGCAAGCTGTATCAGGGCGGGCGCGAGGGACGCATTCAACAGGAAATAGTCCTGGGCATCGGCGGCGTTCGCTTGCTGCGTGCGCTGGGCGTGGAAACGGATGTCTACCACATGAACGAAGGGCACTGCGCGTTCCTGACGCTGGAGTTGATGCGCGAGCGCCTGGAAGCAGGCAACAGCCGCGCCGAGGCGGAAGCATGGGTCCGCGAGCAGTGCGTCTTTACCACCCACACCCCCGTCATTGCCGGGCACGACCGCTTCGATCCGCACCTGTTCGGAGATCAGATGGCTGGATTCGCCGCCGAAATAGGCTTTGACATGCAGGAATTGCTCGCCTACGGGCGCGTCAACCCCAACGACCCGGCGGAATCGTTTACGATGACCGTGCTCGGCTTCAAGCTGTCGCGTTGCGCAAACGGCGTATCGAAGCTCAACGGCGAAGTGGCCCGGCGTCAATGGCACCACCTGTTCCCGGATCGGCCCGTCGACGAGGTGCCCATCGGGCACGTCACGAACGGCGTTCACCTGCCGACCTGGGCCTCGCCGCTCACACGCGCTTTCCTCAACCAGCGTTTCGGAAACTGGCTCGACCATCGTATGAGTGCGGATTTCTGGAAACAGGTACAGGATATCCCGGACGAGGAACTCTGGGCCTACCGGAATACGCTGCGCCATGCGCTCGTCGATTTTGCAAGCCGCTACGTCCCGGCGCAGAGCCTGCAGCAGGCATTCGGCCTGAATCCGGATGCGCTCACGATCGGGTTTGCCCGCCGCTTTGCCACCTACAAGCGGGCGCCGCTGCTCTTCTACGATTTCGACCGCGCCGTTCGGCTTTTCACGCAGATGGACCGGCCTGTCCAGGTGCTCTACGCGGGCAAGGCGCATCCGGCGGATGAGGGCGGCAAACGGTTCATCCAGCAGATTTTCGAGATGAGCCGCCATCCTGCGCTTTCCGGCAAGCTGGTTTTCATCGAGAACTACAACATGGAAATCGGTCGGATGCTGGTTTCCGGCTGCGACGTGTGGCTGAACAACCCGCGCCGCCCTATGGAGGCCAGCGGCACCAGCGGGCAGAAGGTTGCCATGCATGGAGGCCTGAACGTGTCGATCCTGGACGGCTGGTGGCCTGAAGGATACAACGGGAAAAATGGCTGGCCCATCGGCTATGATGCGTCGGCCAACCTGAAAGACCCCCACGAACAGGATGCGGAGGATGCAAACTTCCTCTACGAAACGCTGGAGCAGCAGGTAATTCCTGCCTTCTACGAGCGCGGCGAGAACAACCTGCCGCACCAGTGGATTGCCCGGATGCGCGAGGCAATCCAGACGCTCACCTACGCTTTCAGCGCGGAACGCATGGTTTCGGACTACATCGAGCAGTTGTACCAGCCGCTCGGCGTGGTCAGTCAGTAACCGCACCGTTGCCCTCATGGCAACCTAGGAGAAAACAGGGAGACGCAGGCACAATGCGTCTCCCTGTTTTGCTTCACGCCTATTTCATAAACACCTCTTTTCACGCATTCTCAGCCTGTTTGCGCATCCGGCAAAAGCCTGCGGGTTCCATGTGGGCGCCGGGGCTTCCCTTTATGGGCGCTCAGGGTATAAATTGATGCCCTCTTCAAACCCGCCACTGTGTTTATGAGAGACCTGTTTCCCGCCCGGTTCAACCCCGGCCTCGCGCTGCTGCTCTCGGCGCTGGTCGTCGTGTGGACGCAAAGCGCGTTGTTCGCCCCTGAACAACTCGGCAGCGCTGCATTGCTGCCGGAGCACATACCGTCAATCGTCCATAACGCAGAGGCCGCCGCGCCGAAGGCAGTTGCCTCCGCGCCTGCGCCGCCTGTCGCCGAGGCCGCCGCCGAGCGTGTTGCAGAACCGGTCGCCGCGCCTGCGCCCCGCCGGGAAGCTGAAGTCACGCTGCCGGCTGACTATTTCGATCTGATCGTCCCTGTCGCAGGGATAGACCCGTCAGAACTTGCCAATACCTTCAACGCGGCCCGTTCAGGCGGGCGCTCCCACCGCGCCATTGACATCATGGCCCCGCTGGACACCCCCGTTCTGGCCGCCGCCGACGGCCCGATTGTGCGGCTGGCCGAGAACAGGCTGGGCGGCACCACCATTTTTCAGGAGGATGCCGATAAGCAAGTCGTCTACTACTACGCGCACCTGAACCGTTACGCCGAGGGCCTGAAAGTGGGTCATTTTGCACGCCAGGGAGAGGTTATCGGATATGTAGGAGATACCGGCAATGCAGCGCCGGGCGCCTACCACCTCCATTTTGCAATCTGGCTCCAGCAGAACAAACGCCGTATGTCAGGGGGCGCCAGCGTCAACCCTTTCCCTTACCTGCGCGAAGCACGGGTCATGGAACCCGCGCCCGAAATCACGCCCGCCGATTCCCTGATGCCCGCTGATTCTCTGGCGCAGCAGGCGCTCAGGTAAAACCCCGCCGCCGACTGGACAAAAGGCAGCGCTCCCTTCCGGCAGCGCCCCTCGCAAGCGCCTGCCCGGCCGTAGGAAGACCGCGCCGAGGGCGCGATGCGTGTACTACGATCCGTTCAGGTTCGCCAGGTACTCTTTCACGCGGGGCTGGTTGGGTTTGTATTGAAGCGCCTTTTGCCAGGCCCGCCGCGCAGCCTCCTTCTGTCCGGTGCGGGCCAGGGCGATCCCCATGTTCACCCACGCATCTACGTACTTCGGATCCCTGTCCAGCACCGATTCGTATTCCTCCAGCGCCCGCTCGAAGTTTTTCGCTTGCAGCGACAGGTTTGCAATGGCAAACCGGGCATCGTTGTTTTCCGGATCGAGGTGCAGCGCCACGCCATAGGCCCGCAGGGCCTCCGCATCGCGTCCGAGGTACTGGAGGGCATAGGCATAGGTCGCCCACGCGGAGGGGCTTTCCGGGTCTACCTGCGTCAGGGTTTCCCACTGCGCCAGTTCCCGCTCCACCCGGAGCAGGCTGTCGGCGGCGGCCAGATGAACCTCGGCCTCGTCTTTCCTGCCCAGCCGGGCAAACGCCTGCCCCAGGTTATAATGGGCTTCCTGCCGGTAAGGCTGCTTTGCCAGGACTTGCTCGAACACGGGCACGGCGCTGGCCGGATCTCCGGCGCGCATCCACAGCGAACCGGTATAAAGCGCGTAGTCGATGTTCTCCGGCTCATACTCCGTCGCCTTCAAGGCGCTCTGCAAGGCGGCATCCGGGTCGCCATTTTTGTCGTGCAGTTCCGCCAGGCGGATGTAAGCCTCTGCCGAATGCGCGTCCAGGGCAATCGCTTCGTCGTAGGCCGTCAGGGCGCTGTCCACCTGCCCCATTTCTGCGTACGAGCGCCCGATCATCACGAGGTGCTCCGGCGACGGGTAGGTTTCTTGCTCCTGCCGGTAGCGCGAAATGGCCTCGCTGTACTTGCCGTCCCGGTAGGCGACGTTGCCCAGGTTCCGGCTCGCGCCCTTGTAGCCCGGCTTGAGCGCCAGCACGCGCTCATAAGCTGGTTTCGCCAGGTCGTCGCGGTTGATGCTCGTCTGGATGCGGGCGCGCAGGAAGTACAGGTCTGCCAGGAAAGCCGCGCGATCCGGAGCCACGCGATGCTCGGCGCTGTCCAGCAGCGCGAGCGCTCGTCCCGGATCGCCGGCCTCGAAGCGTTCCTGCCCGCGCAGCAGCAGGGCCGCCGCTTCCGGCGCAACGACTGAAGTGGGGTCGATTTCGGGGCGGGCCGGCGCTTCCTCGTCCGGCGTTTTGCCGCAACCGGAAATCAGGATCAGCAGCCCGGCGGCGAAGCAGGCAACAGAGAATTGAGGCAGGCGCATAGCAGGATATCCACAGGTAGAACCGGGAAGTCGGACACGCCGCATCCCGGACAGGGTTCCCCGGCAGGGACATGACAGCAATCGGGGCGCGGCCTATCCTGCGATACACCGCGCCCCAACAGAACCATACCCGAATGTAGCCGCCGTCTCAGAAGCCGATGTGCATACCGATCCGGTTTACGTTACCGAGGATGCCATACCCGGAGTAGGCGTAGTCAGCGCCGATCTTGAAGTCGCCGAGGCCCACGTTAAGCCCGCCGCCGATGCTGAGCGCCTGTTCGTCGGACGGGAAGGTATAGCCTGCCCGGAGCGAAAGCAGGTTCATGAACCGGTACTCGCCGCCGATGCGGATCTGCTCGTCATAGGAACGCGGGTGCCCGCCTTCCAGGCCGATGAGCAGCGCATGGTCCGACGCCAGCGACTGGTTCAGCACGTCCATGATGTTCATCGACACGCCGATGTTCAGGCTCAGGGGGGCCTCGAAGCCCTCTTCCTCATAAGTGACTGCCGGCGAGAAGTTACGCGCCGTCACGGCCAGGTTGAGGCTCCGGTAGCCTGTCCGGTAGAACACGCCGAAATCGAACACCGGCGTGCTGACCGAGTTGCCCTGCATCTCGCCATCGAGGGTCATCATGCTTTCGCCGAGATCCTGGTGCGCGTAGCGGGCATTGCCGCCCACCGAGAAGCGATCCGAGAGCGCCTTGGCATAACCGACGCCGATAGCCAGCGCCGTCGGGGAAAACGATGCGGTTTCGATGTAGCCGGGACCGGCAGGATCATCATCGATGATGGTGCCCTCCAGTTCGCCGTAATCGACGGCCAGCACGGAAACGCCGAAGACGCCGAAGCGCCCTCCGGCGGGGCTGATCGCAATCGCCGCGTTGCTGTAGTTGATGTCCGCGAACCACTGCGCCGTACCCAGGCCGATGCTCAGGCCCTCCAGGTTTGCCATCGTGGCCGGGTTGTAAAACATGGACATCGCCGAGTTCATGTCCACCGCTGCCATGGCGTCTCCCATTCCGGCTGAACGGGGGTCGATGGAGATGTCCAGAAACTGTAAACCGGACTGTCCACGCTTGTCACGCTGGCGGTCGATAGCACCGCTCTGGCCGTACGCGACCTGAACGAGTGGCGCCGCTAACAGCATGAAGCATGTATATAGAAGGATTCTTTTCATGATCTCTCTGTGCTTGTAGTTTCCGATCCGGGGGGATCTGATGCCTCGTTAGCGGATAACGACGAACTTCTTCATCACACGTTCGCCGGTTTCATTGTTGTCCACCACGGCGATGTAAAGCCCGCTCACCAGAAGCTGCTGCGAGTCGGTCGTGATGTCCCAGTACTCGTCGCCGCTGCCGGTCGTGTGCTCGATCGTCTTGACCAGATCGCCGCGTTCGGTGTAGATGCGGATGGTGCTCTGACCGGGGATGTCGAGGAAGCCGATGCGTTCCTTGCGAGGTCCCGGATAGCGCACGCCTTCCTGCGCCGCCACGTTGAACGGGTTCGGAACGATCTTGAACGAGCCGGTCGTTGCGCCTGGTTCGCGCAGAGAGATCGCGGGGTCGTAGGTTTGCGTCCAGTAACGGTTGCTCCGCTCGCCGCTGTTGCTCACCGTCTGGATGTAGTAGTAGTAGTTGATGCCGCGGGCAACGTTGGTGTCGTCGAACCGGCCCGGCGTGGTGATCGACGGCGCGCCTTCGCATCCAGCGATGCACTCGTACTGGAAGTACGGGTCGTTGGTAAAGTCTGCGTCGTTATCCGTGCGCAGGCGGCCTTCGAGGTAATTCTCCGTTCGGTAGATCTCTATGCCGGCGGGGTTCTCGCCCGGATAGAGTTCCCAGGTAAGCCCGATCCTGCCGACATCCGACTCGACGCGGAACCGGGCCGGAGGCCGGGGCGACTCGACCAGTTCCGTCGGATAGCGGGACATCCCATCACTGGCTTCGTAGACGTTGATGGCTTTCCGGAACGTCTCGAACAGAGAGTCACGCCCGCTGAAGTACCACTCGTTCTTGCCCATCGTAAGCCCCCGGTACGTGATGTTGTCCTCCAGGGACAGCGCCGTGGTGCCTTGCGCCTTGCTCGCGCCGGCGAGCCGCTTGAACTGGCGTCCGATGATGGAAGCTTCGTTCATGGTAAGCCCATCGGTCGCCTCGGCCAGCACGATCCTGACGCTGTCGCCGGGGGCAAGCCTGTACGGGCCGTAGCTTTCCTTCATGGTCCAGCCGCCCGGACGGCCGTTCATCGGGTCGCCGTCGGGTGTCAGGAAGTTGCCGTCCGTGTCGATCTGGTCGGCATGGTGGAAGCCGTGGGGCGTATCCATGTCCCTGCCGGAGATCATCTGATACTCAGCGTCCATCTTCTGCTGGTTCGTCGCGCTGTTGGCCGAAAGCAGCGGGTCGTCCGCGTCGATGGTGCCGGTCATGGCGGGCTGGCTGGCGCCGCTCGAGGCCGGATCGGCATAGACCTTTGCAAACCCTACGAAGGACGTGTTCGAGAGCCGTCCGATGGTATCCGCATCCTGAGCATAACCCTGGTCTCTCCACTGGGAAACCCCGTAATCATCGAAAGCGTCGTTGTTCACGAAGTTGCCCAGCCAGGCGTACTGCGCGTTCAGATCGGCTGCATAGTCATGCACGCCGTCTCCGATGATGTCGTTCATCACGTTGGCGCCCCAGCCGCCGCCCGGCCCTTCGATCTTTTCATTGAGCGTGTAGCGTTTCTGGAAATGCAGGTAGACGCCCTCCAGCGTCTGTTCCAGTTCCCGCGTGGAGAGGTTGCCGTCCGTGTCGCCGGTGTTGGTCAGAACGAACTCCTGGATGTGGTAGTTGTCGTTCTGGGGGTCGGCGTAGGCGTAGTTGCGCCGGGTGATGGTGATGCCGAGCAGCGAACTGACCTTGCTCATCACCATGCGGTCGGCAGCAAGGTTCGGATCGACCCGGTCGTTATCGATCTGGTCGGCGTAGGTGGCATACTCGTCTTTGAACTCATCGACGATCGTTACCTCCGGCGGCGCGAACTTGCTGATTGTCAGAAACTCGACGGGGAAATACTCGCCGGCGCCCGTTGCGCGAGGCCCTACGTGGACGACGCGGTAGGGATACGTGACGCCGTCGGCGCCGCGCACGTTTTCGGCGGCCAGCCAGACGGCCTCGGCCCGCAGGCTGCCCGTCCGCCAGATGGCGGGCCAGTACAGCGCATTACAGCCGGCGTAGCACTCCGTGCCGCCGCCGATCTCGCTGTACACGTTGGTCAACTCGCCGATGCCGAGGGTTTTGTTCTTGTATTGGGCCCATGCATCGCCCGTCCATACCAGACAGAGCAGCAGCGGGAGCAATAACAAGCGTTTTTTCACTGTAGACATATCCATATATCTCACTTGCTTTAAACCTCTTTTAACCAGCCTCCGGGGCGCTGTGCAGAACCCCGGAGGCTTTCAGGAGATAGCTTCCGGTTTTCCGGTCGTTAGAAGGAGAGACGAACGCCCAGGTTGACTGTCCGGGGGAACAGGTACCAGAGCGACCTGTAGTTCGGGTTGTCGATGTAGTCTTTTCCAACGGTGCCCGGCACGTCATTCCCGTAAACGGGGTTGCCGTCCTCATCCCGAACCTGATACTCTTCTTCCCAGCCTTCCACCATTTCCTTGGGAAGCTTCAGCGTGTTGAAGTAGTCCCGCTGATCGTCTCCGCTGGAGAAGGCGCCCCGGTTGAAGTTCTTGATGTTGAAGACGTTCAGGATGTCTGCGAAAACCTGCACATCGTTTCTTCCGAGGTTGAAGTTCTTCCCAAGACGCATATCCACCATGCGGTAGGCTTTCCAGCGCATGTTGTTCTGCACGCCCTGCACCGAGGTGCGCCCGCCGGTCCAGGTAAAGGTCGGGCCTGCCTGCCATTCGCCCAGGAAGCTCACGCGCCAGTCGCCCAGGATCGGGCCGAAGCGCTGCGGCGCGACGAACTCCAGATTCAGGCGGGCAAACGGCTGCGGCACAGGCTTGCTCTGGTAATAGTCGAACGTGGTGCGCTCATAGTTGCGCTGGTCCTGCCGGTTCTCGAGATACTGGCCGAACCCGAAGTTGCCGCCCGAACGCACGTAGTAGGTGTAGTTGGCAAAGCCGCGCACCCAGCCTGTATTGCGGAACACGCTGAACTCCACACCGCGCGTGTCCGCGTAGTTGTCCGGCAGGTTGATCGTGTAGTCAACCAGCCCGTTCTCATCCCGGAAACGAACCCACCGCATCTGGTTCTTGGTGTCCTTGTAGAATCCGGCGATGCGGATCAAGAACTGGTTGAACAGGCTCTGTTCGTAGCCCAGTTCGTAGGAGATCGTCAGTTCCAGCGGCGCTCTCGGATTGGCAAGGCGGTCGACGCCGTTGCTGATGTAGTCGCGCCGCAGCTGGTACAGGAACTCCGAGGGGGAGCGCTGCCGCTGGTGGCCGTAGTTGAAGTAGAGCTTGCTGGCTTCCGTCACCGGGAAGGAAAGACCGATGCGCGGGCTCAGATAAACCTTCGCAGGGACGGCTTCCTTGGGGAACAGCGAGTCCATCACGGCTACGTTGGCCCCCGAGAACAGTTCGTCGTACTGGTTATCGAACGTGTACCAGTCGATGTTCGGGTCCAGGTAGTCCATCCGGAGGCCAACGTTGGCGATCATGCCCTTGAACTCGAGCTTGTCCTGGACGTAGGCGCCCGCGTAGATCTCGGTGGCGCTCCACTGAGAGTACACATCGTCGTCGGTCAGCAGGAAGTCGGGCGTGCCGAAGCTGATGTCCATCGGCGAGACATTGAGTTCGAGGCCCGCCTCGATCATGTTCGTGCGGTTGACCTGGCTCGTGAAGTCAATGCGGCCCGAATAGGAGACTACGTCGCTGGTGTCCCGAAACTCGCTCCAGTGCGCGCCCATGCGCATGTTCTCCAGGGAGGTAGAAGGCTCGAAGGAGAAGTTGAACGGCGCTTCATCAACACAGTAGGTGGCCGTGATGCACTCCACGCGCGTCGTGTCACGCACGGGCGGCACGGTGGTCCTGTACTTCGTATCCATCCGCTGGAGCTTCACTTCGTAGAACGTCGTGGGGCTGATCGTATGAGTGAAGCGGGCGCCGAGCATCAGGTTTCCGATCTGGCCTGTCGTCAGCGCGCCCGTTCCGAACATCCAGTCTTCCGGGCGGTTGTAGTCGGCAATCATGTCGGTGCCGAGGTTCTGCTGCCGGTCGCCGTCGCGGATGAGACTGGTCGGGCCGTTGCGGTTGATGTTGGCGGTGCCTTCGCGGTAGCCATACATTCCCTCCACGACGAGCTTCATGCCGCTCTTGATGTCCGAGGTAAACTTGATGCGCCCGGTCAGGTCGTCATAGCCGCTGGAAGTCAGCGGGATGATGTACTGGTTCTGTTCCTGGCGGTAGGACGCGAAAAAGCGCAGGTTGCCGAGCGCCTGGCTCACGAGCGGCACAGGGCCGCCGAAAGCGCCGTCGATCACGTAGTCAGGCTGGTCGATTTCCAGATCCCGCCGGTGGTAGTACCTGAAAAGCTGCTGCGCCTGTTCGGGCGTCAGGTCGTCGTTGGGATTGGTGTTTCTGGCAAGCGCCTCCGACAGCTTGTTGTAACCCTGCCAGGAGGGGTACTGCCGCTGGGTTTTTGCGTCCCAGGCGCCGCTGTTCGTGCCGGTGAAGGCCACTTCCGGATCGAGATAAGAGCGGAGCCAGAACGAGTTGGGATCGTCCACGTTCATCCCGAAGTATTTCTTGGTGGGGGGCGCGTACCGGGCGATCAAGGTGCCGGAGTACCGGCTCCGGTCGCCTTCCTTGGTGATCACGTTCACCACGCCCGCCCTCATGTCGCCGTACTTGGCGCTGAAGCCGCCGGACTGCACCTGAACCGCCTCGACCGACGCATAGCTGACGCCCGTGTAAGGATCGTTGCTGCGGCGCGTGCTCATGTCCATGCCGTCCACCATCACCTTCGACAGGTTTGCGCCGTCGCCGCGAATGCTCAGGCCCTGCACGCCCGCCTGGGCGCCGACTACGGCGGTAATGTCGGTGACCGGCATGTTTTCGATCTGCTCCGCCGACACGTCTACGCGGCTGGCGGAAAGGTCGCGCTGGACGACAGGTCGTTCCGCCATGACGACGACCTCGTTGAGGCCGACCGTGGCCTCGCGCAACTCGAAGTCGACTTCCGTCGTCAGGTCGAGCGATACGTTGACATCCTGCCGAACTTCCGGCGTGAAACCGATGTAGCTGGCCCGGACATCGTACGTGCCGGGACGTACGTTGAGAATGGTGTAATAGCCGTCGACATCGGTGACGGTCCCCTGCGTCGTCCCGTCCAGGATGACGCTAACGCCGGGCAGCGGGTCGCCTGTACCAGCTTCTACTGCGCGCCCTGCGATCTTGCCCGTCTGGGCCAGCGCAGGTACAGCAGAAATCAGGCACGCGATGACCAGGGTTAGTTGTGCCAGTCTTTTCATAGTTGACCGTGTCTGTAGTAACTGAGACATAGAGTGGAAATAAACGCCGGGCAGGTTCAGAGACTAATCGGATGTGTTCCTTCCCTGCTGCCGGGAAGATACCGTCCTGTCGAACCGCTTTCAAGAGTATACTAAGCAGGTGGTTAATAAAGGCTCCTTTTCCGGGTGGAAGGCTTGCGCTGACGGTTCGCGGCGCCCTGTCTGGATGACAACACATCACTGCCGTGCAGTCTGCCGGCTATGTAAACAAGAATGGTGATTTTCAGGACGAGTTGCAAACGGAGGCCGGGGGGAAAAGATTTGCCTTGCCGGATCTGCCTCAAACCGGACAGGCGTTGCGCTCCGGCAAGGCCCGAAAAAACCCGAAAACCGCCGCTTATCCTGTAAAAAACGGCTTTTTCAGGGCCTGCTGGTGCAGACAGGCTGTTGCATCAAACCAGAGCGCCGGAAGGGCGCCCCTGATGCCAGAGCACCGTTACACCATCGTTACGTTACACTATCGTTACAGGGCATCTCTGAAAACCATTCGGTATGAGTCAGACGGCTCGCTGCGGGGGCGAGAGATGTTAGCACCTGTCCGGCAGGTTATAAAAGCCGCTTCAGCCTGAACCCCACGCCTTCGTTTCCCTTTCCTCAAGGATTATTTTGCGGTTTACTGCGGGTTTTTAGCGGTTTATTGCGGTTTTTCGCTCAGGCAAAACGAACCTACTGTATCATGCCGGCCTGGTGAAGCCTCTATGCACAAACTATGGCAGACGCACAGGGCTTGCTTGTTCCTGCCTTCAATGCAGCAAACCGTTTCCGAAGATAGGCATCGGCGCTCAGACAGGACAGGTTATTCCGGCAACCTGCCCGGCTTGTGCAGGTCGATACGGCGTTGCCAGACAGTTTCTCGAATGCGCCTGAAACCACCGGAGGGGCGAAAACGTCTCTGGCAAGCCATCGAGGTATTGACGCCGCTTGCCCTGTAAGTTTATGCCACGCTTTATGCCCTTCGACTACTCCCTGGATTTCGAGAACACGGACTTCAGGGCGCACCCTGAACGCTACCGCGTGGGCAAGGGGGAGCAGGGCGTGTTGCTGGTAGAGCCTTACAAAAGCGAGATCCTGCCCCACTGGCGGTTCAAGACCCCGGAGATCGCAAAGGAATCCGCCAGTCGCATCTACGAGATGTACCTCGCCTACAAAGCGGCAGGCGACTTCGTCGGGATGGACATGGCGCGCAAGTTCCTGCAAATGGGGTATACCCGCGCCCGGCGCTATGCCAACCACAAGTCGGGCCGCAAGTACGACGCGGAGGGAAGCGAACTACCCCGGCAGGAAGACCCCGTAAAAGCCGCTTCTGCCCGTATCTTCTACGAAAAATGGCAACTCGTGCGGGACGATGCCGGATATCAGGAAATGAAAGCGCGCCACCGCGAGCGCTACGAGACCCCCGGCTCCGGCGAGGCGCCGTAAATGCCGCCGGAGAGACGCTGATTTTCACGCAGCTTCCGCCGCTGCACGCAGGCGCTCCGGCTCGCAGACCTGCACGCCGCCGGGACGCGCCAGGGCCAGATGCACCATCGCCGCTGCGATGACGCGGGCGGAGATGGGCCGGTATTTGCGCAGCGGGCCGCGCAGCAGAAAGGAAAGGCCATTCAGCACCTTCTCGGCCGCCGCTTCGCCGGTTCGGGTTTCGTCGCGGTCGCCGGTAATCAGGGAGGGGCGGATGAGATACACGCCGAAAAACGGAACGGCGCTGACGGCCTCCTCGGCCTCCCCTTTCACCCGGCTGTAGAAGAACGGCGAGCTCCGGCTTGCGCCCAGCGAGGAAACCAGCAGAAACTGCTCGGCCCCGCTTGCGTGCGCCAGACGCGCCGCCGCCGTGGGGTACGTGTAATCGACTTTGCGGAAGGCTTCCTTCGACCCGGCCTGCTTCATGGTCGTGCCCAGGCAGCAGAAAACATCTTGCGCCCCGATCCGGCTCTGGTAATCTTCCAGATCGTCGAAGTCCACGACGTGGTGCGTCAGCTTCGGGTGGCTGCGTTCGAGAGGGCGGCGGCCCAGGGTCGTGACGGCGTGGTAGGCGTCGCCGGCCAGCAGCAGGTCCAGGCAGCGCCCGCCCACCAGTCCCGTAGCGCCGAGCAGTAGGGCAGAACGTGGTTCCATGAATCAGGCGAAGGGTTCGCGTTTAGAGGTTGCGTCGTTTACCGGAGCCTGTTGCAAAGCCCGCATTTCGGCGCAGAGCAACCCCCTTCTCAGAGGGTGAAAGCGGCGCCCTTTTGCTACCCGGTCTCGAACTCCCGGTAGCGGGCATTAGAGAAACAGTAGACGCCGTAAGCAATCAGCCCGGCGGCGACCACGGCCAGCAGGTACGGGCCGTAGGGCTGTTCGGACAGCGTTTGCAGCGCTCCGCTGAGGCCCCGCGTCTCGCTCGCATCCGACTGTAGGGCAGCCACGATCAGGAAAACCCCGATGATGCAGAAAACCACGGCGCGGGCGGCGATGCCGAAGCGGCCCGCCCGTTCGATCCAGCGCCGCTGCGCCGCGCTCATCTTGCCGGTGTCGTACTTGCGCATGAACGAGGCCTTGTATGCCTTGTAAAAGCGGTACAGGCCCACCCCGATCGTGACGACCCCGGCGATGCCGACCAGCCATTGCCCGAACGGTTGCGCGAGCACCCTGGCCGTCCACTCCTCCTTTGAGGCGCCTCCGCCGCCCGAACCAGACCCGAAGAACACGATGGAAGCGGCAAGAAAGGCCAGTCCGAGGTAGAGCGCGCCGCTGATAACGTACCCCACACGCTTGACGACGCCCTTCGTGTCTTTTCCTTCGTTCCTGGGGTCCAGCGCGGCTTCAATGAAACGCCAGACGGCGTACCCCAGCAGGCCGACGGCCGTAAGAACCAGCAACACCTCGCCGAACGGCTCGTCGGCAATCGACTTGATGGCGCCCCGCGATCCGGTGATGGCCCCGCCCGAACCCAGCGCTGCCTGCACCGCCAGCACGCCGATAATGGTGTATACCGCCCCTTTGGCTATGTATCCGATTCGTGCGGCGGCCTCTATCCAGTCCCCGGAATCTGAGTTACGCGCCGCTTTTGCGGCGGATGAGATCGAATTCGACATGATGAAACCTGCCCCTCTGAATAAATATTCCTCTCTCCATACATACGTGGTCAGGGGGCTGGTTATTCCGCGTGGGAAGTAACAATGTTGATGGGCGCTATACTCCGCCTTCCAGCAGGACCGGGTCGATGTGCTGCATATGGCGGCGCAGCGTCTCATGCCCGATCCGGCGCTTTGCTTCCGACCAGGGCATCCAGGCCACTTTTTCGATGTCTTCTTCCGCTTCGGGATAAAAAACCTCCTGGTTGGACTGAACCAGAAACCAGTGCGTCGTCTTGACCCGGTAGATGCCGCGTTCCGGGTAGCCGTGAACCGTGACACCCAGGCTTCGCTTGATGCGCAGATCTTCCGCGCCGATCTCTTCCCCGATTTCACGGAGGGCGCAGGCGTGGATGGTTTCTCCGGCATCCTGCTTGCCTTTCGGCAGGTCCCAGACGCCCCGCCGGAAGATCAGCAGCACTTCCGGCTCTTCCGCTGAAAACCGCATGAGATAGCCGCCCGCTGCGACGACGGGCCGGGGGGGCAGGTACGGAGCGAGGTTGCGTATAGCCGCCGCCGGGACCGGCCCGGAGAGCGCCTGTCCGTCGTCATCGCCGGGAAGGGTCTTGCTTTCGTCAAGGTCTGCAACCAGCAGGGCATCGGGGCAATACGCCAGCGCCTCTTCCAGGTCTGTCCGAAGCAGGACCTTTTGCCCCGGCGGCGCAGTGATCCCGTTCTGCTTGATGGAAGGCAGTTCTCTCAAGGCGGCGCAGTAGTAGAAAAACATAGGAAAGCAGGCGTAAGGGGCATGGAAAAAACGAGCGCCGTAATATAAACAAGAAACCTCTTTCCCACGCTGCCGGGCGCTGTCTTTGAATGCTTCAGCATACGGAACGGGAGCGGGTAAAGGCGCTGCGCCTTTACCCCTTCGGAACGGCCCGCCGTCCGGAACTTTGGCAGGACATACAGGGGTATTACAGGATGCAGACAACCTGCGGGTGCATCACGGGCGCCGGAAAGAGAAAGCCTGCCTTTATCCTGATTTCGTGCGAGGGAGCAGCACCCGGTCAAGCGGAGTTGTCTTTTCACCGATCCTTATGTGTGGGTGTGTCTTTATGCAAACAACAGGGAAAATGACGCTCGCCTTGCTGCACGACCTCGCGCTGCTTTACCTCGGACTTGCCCACGGCGCCGACGGAAACCTGGACCCTGCTGAAACCAGCGAGATAGCGGGAAAGCTCCGGCTCTGGATGCCGGACAAGGACCCCGCCCTGATCGACCACGTCATTCGGGAGGCTGCGCTGACATACCTGAATGCAGACAGCACCGAGCGCATGAACGCCGCCATCGGGGCCCTTGAGAAACAGCTCCCGGAATCGCTGCGCCTGTCCATCCTGCAAGACATGACCGACATTGCGCGGGCAGATGGCTCGGTGGAAATGGGGGAACGCCACTTCATCCGCCGGGTTGCCGAAGTCTGGAAGATGGAGACTAATGCCTGACGCGGGCGGCGCTCGCTTTAACGCCAGTCGAGCCACGCTATCTCCACCGCGCTGCCGGCCTGCGGGTTTTCCAGCGCCTCCGGCAGGTGCAGGATGCAGTTGGCCGCGACCATCGAAGCATACAGGTTGGAGTCCTGCGGCCCCGTCGGGCGGACCTGAAGCGTTCCTTCCCTGCTGAACGACGCCTGCGCCCGGACAAAGTGGTGCAGCCCCGCTGCCTTGCTGATGGCTGTTTCCAGCACGGCAGGGATGAGCGGCGGCAAGACGTGCGTGCGTCCGAGCATCACGGCCAGCGCGGGCCGCACGTACTGCTCGAAACACACGGCGGAAGAAACCGGGTTGCCGGGAAGCCCGAATACGGGTTTGCCTTCCAGCATCCCGAACGCCAGCGGCTTGCCCGGACGCTGGCGCACTTTCCAGAACAGGAACCGGGCGCCCCGCGCTTCCAGCACTTGCCGCACACAATCGTGCGCCCCTACGGACACGCCCCCGGAAAACAGCAACATATCGGCCTGCTCCAGGGCGTTTTCAATGGCCTGCCGGACGGCGGCCTCGTTGTCCCGCGCCGCCGGGGGCAGCAGCGCCTTGCCGCCCGCCTGCGCTGCCTGCGCGGCGAGCGCCGGGCCGTTGGCATTGCGGATCTGCCCCGGCCCAGGAATCTCCGCAGCGTCAACCAGTTCGTCGCCCGTTGCGATCACGGCGACGCACGGCGCAGCGGCGACGGAGACTTCTGCATAGCCGAGGGCCGCCAGCATTCCGACAACGGGCGGCGTCACGACCCGGCCCGGTTCAAACACGACCTGTCCCTTTCGGACATCCTTCCCCGCCGGACGAACATACTGGCCGGGCGTCGGCGCCTGCCGGAACATCACCATGCCGTCCGGCCCTGTTTCCGTCCACTCGACGGGCGCCACCGCGTCGGCTCCAGCAGGAAAAGGCGCTCCGGTCATGATTCGGGCGCAAGCGCCTGCCTCGACGGAGCGTTCGGGCATACGCCCTGCCGGGATTTTTTCCACCACGCGCAGCCGCGCAGGAAGCTGCGCCAGATCCGTCACCCGCACCGCGTACCCATCCATCGCCGCATTGTCGAACGGAGGAATGTCGGCATCGCTCCGGACGGGTTCGGCCAGCGTCCGCCCCAGGGCTTCGGACAGGCTGACGCGCTCTGCCGGCTGCCGCCCGACGGAGGAAAGAACAGCCTCCCGCGCCGTTTCGTAAGAAATAAACGTTTGCATAGATTTTGCCGGATCTCCGTCGCCGTTTATGCAACGGATTGGTACTTTATCCGCTACGCGAATTTGACCTCAACTACGGACGAACCTGATGCTTCACTTAGACGACCAACATACCGGCCCGTTTCTGGAAAACGGCGCTCTCGACAAGTTACAACCCCGCCTGGAGGCTGCCCACCGCGCCGTGCTGGAGAAAAGCGGCGCCGGCGCCGAAATGCTCGGCTGGCGAGACATCCTGCTCAACCCCAACGACGCCCTGCTCGAAGACCTCACCCGAACCGCCGCCGAAATCCGCGACCGCGCCGACGTGCTGCTGTGCATCGGCATTGGCGGCTCTTACCTCGGCGCCCGCGCCGTCATCGACGCGCTGACGCCCTACTTCCCAACGGGCCGCAAGCCGGAAATCCTCTTCGCCGGGCACCACATGAGCGGCGCGTACCAGCGCGAACTGCTGGCGTACCTGGAAGGCAAGTCGGTTTACGTAAACGTCATCTCCAAAAGCGGCACGACCCTGGAACCGGCCCTCGCGTTCCGCTTCGTGCGCGAATGGATGGAAAGCCGGTTTGAGGACGCCGACCGGCGCATCATCGTCACCACCGACCCCGACAGGGGCGCGCTCAACCAGCTTCACCACGAGCGCGGCTACAAAAAATACGTCATCCCGCCGGACATCGGCGGGCGTTTCTCCGTACTGACGCCGGTCGGACTGCTTCCGATTGCGGCAGCCGGGGTGGACATCCGCTCGCTGTTTTACGGCGCGGTGTCAGCCTGCCAGGCATACGGCAAGGTGGAGGATAACCCCGCGCTCGACTACGCGGCCCGGCGCTGCGTCCTGCTGCAACAGGGGTACGCGGTCGAGGTGCTGGCCGTCTTTGAACCCCGCCTGAGCAGCATGGGCGGCTGGTGGCAGCAACTCTTCGGCGAGAGCGAAGGCAAGAACGGCAAGGGCCTCTACCCGGACACCATGCAGTACTCGACCGACCTGCACTCGCTCGGGCAGTACGTGCAGCAGGGGCAGCGGATGCTTATCGAAACCTTCCTCATGGCAGAGAACGACCAGGGAGACCTCGGCATCCCCGGTACGGAAGCTGACCTGGACGGGCTGAACTACCTGACCGGAAAAACCCTGCGTGAGGTCAACCGTAAGGCTTACGAAGGCACCGCGCAAGCGCACACGGACGGCGGCGTGCCAAACATGACCATCTGGCTCGATCAGATCTCCGCCGACAGCGTGGGCGCGTGCATCTACTTCTTCGAGCACGCTGTGGCGGTGAGTGGTTATCTGCTCGGCGTCAACCCGTTCGACCAGCCCGGCGTGGAGGCCTACAAAAAGGAGATGTTCCGCCTGCTCGGGCGCCCGTAGCAAACCCTGAGTGATCTGGAGGCGTATTATCATACGCAAGAGAAAGACCCGATTGCCAGCTTGCCCTCTTGCACGCCCAGTTTGAGATCATCCATCCGTTTATCGACGGAAACGGCCGCATCGGGCAGCTGATGATCCCGCTGTTTCTGGCGGGCAAGGGACTGCTGGCCCGCCCTATGTTCTACCCAAGCGCGTACATCGGGGAGAACCGGCAGG
>CBDUBU010000031.1:0-21381 GCA_965365465.1 uncultured Rhodothermaceae bacterium | reverse complement strand
GTCAGGATTTCATCGCCCCGATTGCCGTAGCAGCTAATCCCCGAAGCCGAGATCAGCACTTCGGGAGGGTGATCCAGCCGGGCGAGCGTCTCGCTGAGAAGCCGCGTGCCTTCGGCGCGGCTTTCGAGGATGCACTGCTTTTTTTGTTTGCTCCATCGGAGCGCGTAGATGCTTTCCCCGGCGAGATGAATCACGGCATCCAGCCCTTCCAGCTTCCCGGCATCGATCCGTCCCTTTTGCTGGTTCCAGAAGATCTCCCTGTCCGGTTTCGTCGGACGGGAACGAACGATCCGCAGCACCTCATGTCCTCCGGCGGTCAGAAAAGGAACGAGGCTGGAGCCGATCAGCCCGCTCGACCCCGAAACGGCGATCTTCAATGGGCGCCCCGGATGATACCTGCGGTGCGCCGCCAGATCCTGCTTCGTGATGCGATGCCGGTAGGCAAACTGGCGTTCGAGTTGCTGCTGCGCAAGCGATCCGCCGACCGTGTTTCCCAGGATTCCCAGCGGCAGGTCGTACCGGATCAAGTCTTCGAGCAGGCATGCCTCCGGGCCGGTGGGTTCCATGCGGTGGGTGTGCTCCCATCGCCGAAAAGGGCCTTCCACCTGAACATCCCGGAACTGGCGCCCCTCCACGTAATCGCGGTGCTCCGCGACCCAGGTGAGGTAAAAAGGGCCTGCCCCGAGCCGGAGCACGGCCCTGTCTCCGTCGTGGATGCCCTCGAAATGGACCAGCCGCACGTTCATCCACGGCGGCGCGAGCCGCTCGAAAGCGCCCGGGCTTGCGTGCCAGGAAAACACTGTCCCGGCTGGGGCATCGAGGGAAGACTGTAAGGCGAAGGTCTGCACAGGCGTGGGGGTCAGCATGTAGAGTAGAACGGCCCCGTTGGCGGCAGGCGCCTATGGTTTTGAAGGATGTGAACCAACCTCTCCCACAAAACCTGGCAAACGCGCCGCGATTTTATCTCACTCCAGGCGTTCTATGCATGGAGGTTTGCAGGAGCTTTACCCGCGCAATTGTATGTCACCCCCCTTCGGTCTTGGCATCCTGCGCTTCAAGTAGATGAAGGGTGTGATTGAGGAGGTTCCTGTCGCCCACAGGTCCATGAGACGGTACGACAAGCACAGCATCCCTGTATCTGTCAATCAGCCGCCGGATGGCAGCCGGCCATTCAGGCAGATTCGCTTCGGCTGTGTTGCCGAGGGTGGTTGCGCTGGCATCTTTGACCAGACAGCCTCCGAACAGCACGCGGTCTTTCGGCAACCAGACCACCAGGTTGTCGTCCGTGTGACCTGGACCGGGAAAGAAAACTTCAACACACTGGTCGCCGATGGTAAATCGTTGTTCCGCAGCCAGCAGCGAATCCGGAAGGCGCCATCCCTGCGGAGCAGCCTTTTCAGCCGTCAGCGGAAGCGCGTAGGTTGTCACACCGGCCCGTCCGAGTGCGCCGATGCCGCCCATCCGGTCATTGTGCCCGTGTGTGACGACGGCGCGGCGCGGCACGGATCCCAGCGTTTCCCTAATCCAGCCGAGGATCTGCTCCGTCTGTGCATCATTCCAGGCTGTATCGACCAGAAACACTTCTCCGCCGGAGGAGAAAATCAGTCCGTTGGATCGAACCCGACCCCACCCCGGGTGCTCCTGCCATGATGTATGTATGTATACACCGTCGAACAGCTTATGGATCTGTATGTCCTCTGAGAGATCATATGTGTCGTCTGCGTTCTGGGCGAGGCTCGTGGCTGCGAACGCGCCTGCGCACAGGAACAGCAGGGCGCAGCCCTTCAAGGTCCAGGCAAGTCGTGTCTTCATAGTTACAAACATCAGATAGATAGGGTTCGGTCATGCTATCAAACGGGTCTGAGGAAGGCAAGAGCCTGAGATGCTCTTTTTTCACCCTTCTTGCGCTGGAGAAGCCGGGCCGGCAAATTTCCTTCTGCAACAAGTGACACAAAGAGGGCATCGGTCGGAACCTGTGCAATTCACAAAAAGGAGTGAAGCACGGTTGACACTCCTGTATATGTTCTTACATGTGCGGCTGCTTGAGCAGTCCTCACTCACCTCCTCATGCGATCCCCGCTGCCACGGGCGGCAGGACGTTGCGCAGGCAGGAGGGACTCGGAAGCGTCAAGGTGATGCCACGTATTCTGGCGCGGGTATGAGACTGGAAAAATCAACCTCAATTCAGAAGACCAGAACGATGAGACGTGAGCATCTTCAGTGGGGACAATCCCTTCTGCAAGTTCGACCGCAAGACAGCATCCTGCAACTCGATGCCGGTACAGGCGCGGTCATCGAGAGAAGTATGGTGGGCGTCCCACAAGGCATGGATGCTGCTCCGGGAAAGCCAGGCCGCAACGGGTCAGCGTTCGGGCCGTCTGTCGCTCTTATGGACCACAATGGCCTTATGAAATCCTGGAACGATACACTTACCTGGCCTGATGCCGCATTCGACAAAATCCTTTTCTGTTGTGTGCCCATGCAGGATGCAGAATCCCTGCAAATCCTGAAAAGCCTGCGGCGCGTGTTGAAGCCGGAAGGGCAGATCGCCGTGCTCGGTCAACCAGACGCTTCTCCACGAGGAGACCTGCCTTTCAGACCTCCCTATGATGACCTTGCCCAGGCATACGGCAGCGAGATCGCTGCGCACCTTCGGGCATCAGGTTTCGGAACCGTTCGGCTGCGCTTCAAACCAGCGGAGCCTGTTGCCGTCGTAGCTGCGTTGGGCACGGTCGAAGGTGCAACCGATTCCCTTTGCCTGTCCTCTTTCTTTTTTGAATTCCAGTGGTGACGGCGCCGGGCCACAGCAAACACCGTCAGCCGAAAAGGGATTTTTGCTTTCCTTCCAGTTCCAGAAGACGGCGCTTCCGGTCCAGGCCCCACCGGTATCCGCTCACGGCGCCGCCGCCACGCACGACACGGTGACAGGGAACCACCAGCGCGATTTTGTTGGCGGCGCAGGCCCCCGCCACAGCCCGCGTAGCAGCCGGCTTTCCGAGACGCATGGCTACCTCGGCATAGGTGCGCGTTTCTCCGAAGGGAATTTCTTGCAGGGTTCTCCAGACGCGCTGTTGAAATGCCGTCCCGTGCAGGTCTACCGGCGCTGCAGGGTGCTCAGCCTTGCCCTCCAGATAGCGAACGACCGGTTCAGCCCACGCACGCAGCGCTTCCTTATCTCGTTCGATAGAACCGGCATTCGGAAACTCGTTCGACAGCGCCTCCACGAGCGCCGTATCCTCGTCGCCGAGAAAGACGGCGCAGAGGCCGCGTTCGGTGGCAGCGAGCAGCGCCTGACCGAAGGAGGAATGCAGCGTAGTAAATTGAATGTGTATCGTTTCCATAGTCGGTATGACGGACAAATGGATCTCTTCGCACGGCGCAGGCAGGGTGCATAAAGAATCGAGCCGGGCGTGGTAGATAATGGTATATAAGCGCTTTAATATACGTGCGCCGACGGAATGGTGTCCATCCGGCTGCTTTGTCAGCGCACGCCGGATTGTCCCAGTAGGAACCTGGTTAACGCTATGACGTTATAGCGTTATAACCCCGGTAAACTTATGAGCGAGAAAATCAGGCGGGCTACGATCTACTTCGAACCGGCGCTGCATCAGGCATTGCGTGTGCAGGCAGCAGAAACCGAACAATCCATTTCCGACCTTGTCAATGAGGCTGTTCGCAGGATGCTGGCGCAGGACGCCTCGGATCTGGCGCTCGTGGCCGCCCGCAAGGAAGAATCGCTCATCACGCTCGAATACTTCCAGGCGCACTTGAGAGAACGTGGCAAACTATAGCATCCAGCTTACCGAATCGGCGGCGCGAGAGATCAGAAAAATCAAGGGCAAGAAATCCCGGCGCCGGGTTGTGAACCGGATTGCCACACTCACACAAGAACTGCGTCCGGAGGGTTCCCGGAAGCTTTCAGCAGGGCCTATTTACCGGATGGAGGAGAGCGGGTATCGCATCCTGTATATCCTGGAAGGGGAAAAGGTGGTTGTTGCAGCGGTGCGGTAAAAGGCGCGGCTCAGAGGCAAGAACTGGGGAAATGGAAAGGCGCCGGAAAAGCAGCGCCGGAGAAACACGCTTGACGCTGCCGTTCCCTATGGAAGCGGCCTCCTTGCGCCGCATACTCTCCCTATGACACAGACTTCCCATGCTGCTCAAGATTACACTTCGGGGAGGGGCTGCCGATTCCTTGTTCGTTATGTCGGGTTCAGGTGTTTTTCCATTGTGGGAAAGGATGGGGCGTTTCTTTAGCCGTTGTGCTGTCAAGATTACTTTTCCTTTCTGTCATAGCGCTTACGCAGGGTATGGTTGAGCCGGTGAGATAAGAGGCAGCAGCCCGGTAGAACAGGTTATCACATCAATCTGCCGGTGTTTGCCGGGCTATCCTGCCGGAGGCGGCATGAATGCATCGGAGACTGCTGGTCTGGGGCTATCCTGATTTTTCTTGACAACATAAATCAGGTGTTATACTATATGCGACGTTGCCTTGCGCCGCTTCCTCAACAAGAGACGGAAGGAACTGACATTGCCGTGCCTTAGGTGCGCCGGGGCGGCTGCTACAGATGGCAATAAAGAATCCCAACTTTGTGCGGTTTCATCTGATTATTGCCGGGCGTACACAGCACTTTTAACCCCATCCACTTGTGAGCTTACGCGACCACATTACTACCGTCCGCGATGCTCTTCGTGCCCGCCAGTTCGTCAATGAGGCGTCGGTCTGCAATGGTGTAGTGTTGCCGCTGCTTCATGCTCTCGATTGGCCGGTATTCAATCCGCAAGTCGTTGCGCCGGAGTTCACCCTTGAAGGCAGACGCGTCGACTATGCGCTGTGCCACCCGCGCAACCACCCTGTTGTATTCATCGAAGTGAAGCAGCCGGGTCGCAGCGAGGGTGCGGATCGTCAGCTTTTCGAGTACGCCTTCCACGCAGGCATTCCCATGGCCGTGCTTACCGACGGACAAGAGTGGCACTTCTATCTGCCCGCAGAGCAGGGCGACTATCAGGAGCGGCGTGTATACAAACTTGATCTGGTAGAGCGCGACCCCGACGAGTGCGAACGGCGGTTCCTGCGCTATCTGGCGTACGACCCCGTCTGCACCGGCAAGGCATTTGCGAATGCGAGGGAAGATTACCAGAGCGTTCGGCGACAGCGACAGGCGGAAGCAACCCTGCCCGATGCATGGCAGCAGTTGGTAGAAAAGCAGGATGATCTGCTTCTTGAACTGGTGGCGGATCAGGTGGAGAGCCTGTGCGGCTATAAGCCCGAGTCAGACGCGGTGGTGGAGTTCCTTTCTACTCGCCTCGTGCTGCGAGAAAACATCGTGGTCATACCGAAAGCAGGGCGACTGCCGAAACCAGCGTCTGTACCGCTGCCTTCGGGTAACGGAGCACTCGCGCGAACGGGCTTCGAGTTGCAGGGCCAGTTCTTCGAGGCCCGTTCCGGGCGCCGTGCCATGATCAAATTCTTCCGCGAACTTGCTGACCGTGACCCATCATTCCTGGAACGCTTCGCTGCCTTGCCGAAGCATGGCCGAAGCCGCCGCTTCGTTGCGAGGACCAAAGAAGCGTTGTACCCCGGCCGGGAAGACATTGCACAGAGAGCCTCCTGCGAACTCCGTCCCGGCTGGTGGATCGGAACGAACTATGGAGTGCGGGAGATGACTAAAATCATTAAAATAGCTTGCGGCGTAGCCGGGTTGCGGTTTGGCACAGACGTGAGAATAAAGCTTGATTGAGCAGCTTTCCTGTACACCGTTCTGGCACGTCCCCGGTGGAAACAGTGCATGGCTTCGTGTGATATAAACCGATACGTCCGAAGCGAGCCGTGAGCGTCTGCCCTGCTGTGGGCATGGATGCTTCACTACGCGCCGATGAGAACCCTGGCCTGAGGAGGGCGTTCGTCCAGAAACCAGAGGAAGCTATGCCAGCTATCCAGTCAAAAAAAGAGATTCTCCGTCTCGTCCAGGAACTCCCGGACGAATCCTCGCTCGATGATGTCATAGAGCGCCTAATCCTCATTCGCAAGGTGAACGCGGGCCTGGCTCAGCAGGGGCAGGGCCTTCCGCAATCGGTGGCCGAGGCAGAGTTCCGGAAGCCGCGCCCGGCGCGCTCGTGGAACCGTGGCTGAGGTCGTCTGGCGACCGCAGGCGCTGCGGGATCTCGAAGCAATCGAGGCATACTACGAAGAGGTCGCTCCGGACTTCGCGCCACTGTTCGTGGCCGGCGTGTTCGAGGCAACGGCAAGGCTGGGCACGCTCCCGCGTATGGGGCGCGTTGTGCCTGAAATTGGCGACGATTCTATCCGGGAGCTGATCTACCGGCAGTACAGGATCATCTATGTCGTAGTGGGGGAGACGGCAGAGGTGCTGACGTTGTATCCCTCGGCGCGTCAGTTCGGGGGGGTCAGTTAGGGGCGTATAAGTCGGCAGTGGTGCGGGCGAAGGGCTAATCGGATATGCCTGTCTTCAGCGCCGCGCTTCCGTAGTTTCACTGAAACGAATTACCGGCTCTGCGCCGCTTGACCAGAGGGATATTACACCAGACTGCCAGGCCACAGGGAAAACATGGCGCGGTTCTCGTGCTATAAGCCGGCAGGTCCAATTCTTATCGACGCGCCATGTTTTTCCGCACCGCCTGCTAGCCCTATGACATAGATCCTTCGCTCTCGCCCAGGATGACACGTTGCGTAAGGGAATGCTGCTTCCTTATCCGGTGTGCCGGTTGTGAACGTTCTTTTCATGGCCGAACAAAGGAAACCCTCTATGCTCTGAGAACGGCTCACGCGGCGCTGCCCTGGCTGCTGCGCACGGACCTTGCTAATGGCCTGATCGAGAGGAGACGGAAGGCACGGGGCCGGCGTCGATCCGTTCACGCGACCCTGTGTTCTCTTCAGGTGTGTTTTGCCGGGCGGGCAGCGTAACCACGAAAACACTTCCCTCCCCTGGTTTGCTCCGGGCTGCGATAGCGCCGCCGTGCCGCTCGGCAATGCGCTTGCAGATCGCCAGCCCCATGCCTGTTCCTTGAAAGCGGGCGCGACTGTGCAGGCGATGGAACGGCGCAAAAATCTGCTCCAGGTATTTTTCCTCAAACCCAATCCCGTTGTCTCTTACTTCGAGCCGGCACAGGGCGCTGCCGGCGGGAGCATCTGTCATCTCTGCCTGAACGCGGACAACCGGATGGACGCCTTCGCGGTGGAATTTCAGGGCGTTACCGATAAGGTTTTGTAACAATTGCCGCATTTGCAGCGGATCGGCTTCGATTATGGGCAGGTCGCGCAGTTCAATTTTCCCCTGTGTTTCCGCCAGACTCACCTCCAGATCGCTCAGCACTTCCTCCGCAATATGATGTAGGCTGACAGGTTCAAAACCGAGGCCACGGGTAGCAATGCGCGAGAAAGTCAGCAAATCGGTAATGAGCGTGCTCATCCGGGCAGCAGCATTTTCCAGTCGGTCCAGCACCATCAGGCCATGTTCGTCAAGGCGATCCGTGTACTCTCTTGCGAGAAGTCCCGCAAACGTGCGAACCTTACGCAGCGGCTCCTGCAAGTCGTGCGAGGCCACATAGGCGAAGTCTTGCAATTCCTGATTCCGTTGCGCAAGGAGACTGTTGGCGTGCGCCAGAGCTTCCTGCGCTGCTTCCCGTTCTTTCACCTCTTTCAGCAAGTGCTCATTCAGGCTCGTCAGCGCTTCGGTGCGTTCGGCCACACGTTCTTCCAGGGAGAGGTTCAGCGCCCGGAGTTGGTCTTGCGTTGTCCGGGCCTCCCTGAAAAGCAGCGCATTTTCAACGGCAACCGCCGCACGCCGCGCGAGATCCTCTGCAAAATGAAGATCGGCCTGGTCGTAACGCCGGTCCGAATCAGACCAGACGAACGTTATCGCTCCGAGGGTCTGGTCGCGGACGCAAAGCGGAACGATCATGGCTGACCGGAAGCCGATCTCCTTGAGGATGCGCAGGTGCTCTTGATCGAGCGCGCTCCGCGCCAGCATCTCGTCAGTTATCTCCGGGTAAATCTCAGGCTTTCCGGTATGGATGACGCAGTGCAACCCCTGCGATGCTTCGGGGTTGGGAGGATACTTGCGGCGGAGCCGCCGCGCCCATTCAGCTTTTGCCTCCTCCACATGAGCAACGGCAACCTGGCGGATGCTGCCATCGGGTCCTGCAATGTCCACGGCGCACCAGTCAGCCAGACGTGGAACCATCAAGCGAGCCACTGATTGCAGGGTTGCTTCATAATCAAGCGAAGACGCAAGAATAGCCCCTGCTTCCGCCAGGAAAGCTGATTGTTCTTCGGCATGGCGGCGCTCGTGAATGTCGGTGCAGGAGCCGACGTAGCCGATAAACCGGCCGGCCGCATCAAAGCGGGGCGTCCCGGTGTCGAGCAGCCAGCGGTATTCGCCGTCGTGGCGCCGGAGGCGGTATTCCATCTGAAACGTTTCGCGCTGGTCGAAGGCTTCCATGTAGATGCGCAGGCACCGGTCCATGTCGTCCGGATGAACGCCTTCACTCCAGCCAAAGCCGACTTCTTCTTCGAGGGTTCTCCCGGTAAACTCCAGCCAGGGTTTGTTGAAATAGACGCACCTTTTGTCGGTGTCCGACAACCAGATCAGTACGGGCGCCACGTCGGCCAGCGTCCGGAATCGCTCCTCGCTTTCCAGAAGCGCTTCCTCTGCCTTTTTTTGCTCGCTGATGTCGCGGAAATAGATGGAGATGCCGTCTCGAGCAGGATGAGCGTGGCATTCAAACCAGCGATTTGCTTTCTCGTCTCTGATTTCGAAGTGAGCCGGCTCGCGCAGTTCCATGGCGCGATGCAAGGGCATGGAAACAGCTTCCCTGCGGCTGGAAGGAAAGGCTTCCCAGATGGTCTGCCCGATCAGATCCACCGCAGGCGCCCTCAGCAAGTCGGAAGCAGCCTGATTGACGTACGTGTAGCGCCAGGACGAGTCCAGATGTACGAGACCGTCGCTGATGCTTTCCAGAATTGACGTTGCCGGGGGACTGTAACTGCGCTCCATGGGGGAGGTGATCGTTTAACTCCAGGTCACACTTGCCTCCTCTCTACAACGATCAGGACAGGGATCGGGTAGCCGTCCGTTCCCTGCTTCCTTTCATGATTCGCTGTGTAGGAGCAAGCGGCAGGACGATCCGTCAAGGTAGCGTTCGATCACCTCAAAGGCATCACAGGAATGTATCGTCTCTGTTATAAACAGGCCCTCTGAAGGGAGAGTCAACATTCCAGACCAGGGATGGCCGCATCCTCGCAGTCGCGTCGGCGCAGCAGGCTGACCGACCAGGGGCCGGGGCCTTCCGAGAGCAGCCACAGAAATCCGGCCAGCAGCGCAGGCACTTCAAGCACCCGCAGCAATTGCACCATGCCTTGCAGGTTGCCGTACGTGTTTCCCGAATACAGCGCGTCCAGCATGGCGAGCGGGGGCAGCAGCATCGCTGCAACGAGGAGAATGGCAGCGCGTACATTCAACCCGATAAGCAGCGCGAGGCCGCCCAGAAAGCCGGCGCCCAGCGATATGAGCAAAGGCACATTCGGACGGGGAAAGCCAAACGAAACCATTTCCGCACGCACGTCTCCGAAACCGACGGCCATGCGCCACGTTGCCGCAAGCACAGCGACAGCTACCAGAACGCGGATCAGAAAATGCACATGGTTCTTTTTCATGGATCTATAAGCAGGCGCAGCACGCGGCTGACGCCCATAGAAGTCATTCTATGGTTAAACCGGACTGCAAGGCGTACGGCGCTCCGGCGCCAGAGTTGCGCCGGAGCAAGACGAAGATTCCGTGCATCCCCCACAGGGGCACAAATTGCATACCGGATCGCTTATCCGCCTTCCGTGTATCTGGAGACCGTCTGTTGGCAACAGAAAGAGAAAAGCTGTCCCTACGCCTGCTCCTTCGACGGATCGAGAAGACGGGGCATCCACACCCGGAAACGCGATGCATCCGACCAGGTGTTGCCTGCAGAACTGTAATCCATCAAGGAGAGCCGGGCCTGTTCTTCAGCGGCGGGCCCTCCGTCCAGCGTGGCGCGGAAAGCCATCCATGCGCCCTCCGGCGCCCCTTCCGTCATGCGCTCCAGTTTGAGAGCGTCTTCACCCTCCGGTACATGAGGAACCGGAGCACCGATCGACTCCTGCCCCAACCGGGCATCACGCGCCAGAACCACAGGACCGCGCAGGACCGCAAGGTGAACGTGCCGGGCGCCCGGTGATCGGACCAGCCGTCCCCGCACGTCCAGGCGCATCTGCACGAGGTCATCGGGCGCCCATTCGCGCTCCAGAACGGCATAACGGCCCGGCTCCGGCGACGCGACAGCCTGCCCGTTGACGACGATCTCTGTCCGGGCGCTCCACGCAGGGACGCGAAGGCGCAGCGGGAAGCGTTCCGCCCTGTCCATATGGAGCCGAATCGCAACATCTCCTGATTCCGGGTAGTTCGTCTGCTGCTGAAGCGCCATGCTGTTTCCGGACGGCAGCGGGACCTGAGCAGTCCCTTCGATGTACAGATTCACGACGGGTCCGGCTTCATCTGTCATCACTGCTGCCTGTGGCAGAAGCATCATAGCCCTGGGGCCGTTTGCGATGCAGCAGTTCAGCGTCGTATCACACTGGTTTTCGCCAAGCTCCCGAACGCCTGACAGCGGGCTGTACTTTGAAAACGTGCTTCCATCCGGCGTCATAGCTCCGAGCAAGGCATTGTAGGCGCTGCGCTCGATTTCATCCGCAAAGGCCGGATCGCCGGTGAGGCGGAGCAGGTTTTCGCAGAACTTCATCCACGTCATGGTGACGCAGGTTTCCATCATGTGCAGCGCCGGCTCTGTCTGCCGCACTTTGCCGCTATACCAGCATTCCAGGCTTGCGCCGGCCCCGGCTATGGTGATTTCGGTGTCGCGTATGTTCTCAAAGGCCCGGATGACTGCTTCACGGTACTCAGGGGCGCCTGTTTCCCGGTACAACTCCAGCAGCCCTTCATAGCAAGACATCATCTCGTACGCCTTCTGGCCGTTCTCCCAGGTCCACCACGCTTCCGGCTGGGGGAACCGCTCGCCCACAGGGACTTCCGCAAGCGCCTTTCCAATGAGATCCGGGGCGCCCGGCGTTGTCCACTGCGCCACGATGTAGCGGGCAAAATCGAGGTAGCGGCTCTGGTTCGTCAGGCGATATAGCCGGACGATGGGTTCCAGAATGGAACTGCTCGGCATCCCCCGATAAAGACCTATCCGCACGATGTCTGCTTTCCCCGGTCCCACCTCCGTCATCAGGTGGTCGGCCAGGCGGACAGCGCCCTCCAGCGTGGCGGCATCCCCCGTGAGGTCATAGTAGTCCAGAAGGCCCAGCAAGCTGTACTTGCGGCCCCAGACATCCCAGTGAGAAAGCCGGTTCTGCTCATTGTAGGCGCCGATATACCCATCGGGGGTCTGCGTAGCCAGCAATCCGCGAACGGCGGCATCCAGCAAGCGACGCAGTTCAGGGTCTTGCGTGTACGCAAAGGCTGAAGCTGCCGACGTGAACCATTTGCCCCAGAATTCGCTCGTCCAGCACCAGGTGTCGGGGCGCGTCTCGAAGGGAAGGATCAGTTCGCGCACGTCCTGAGCCTTGATCCTGTTCTCGATGCATGAATCGATTCTGCCGCCCACATAGCCACCCAACTTTATATCGTGCAGCGGAACACGACGAAAGGCATCCACCGGTTGGACCGGCGTATAATTCCCGGCGTAACCCGCCGCAGGCATCCCGATGGCGCACGCCCCCGTGGCGGCAGACATGGTTTTCAAAAAGGCTCTTCTGCCCCAGGAGTTGCTCATGGTTTTTGACGGCTGGTCAGGTCGTTCAGGATAGCTATGGTTTCCCGGCAATCACATGGTCTGGAACGAACTGTTCCGGCATTGGTGTTCCGTGGAAACAGGGATCCGGCCCTGTCCATAACGCTGTCATTTTAAGAAAAAATATCATGTCCGATGCTGCCGGATGACTCGTGTGGGCAAGACGCTTGCAAGCCATCGCCCAGAATGGCCTCACGTATGCGTGCGATCCGTTCGGTATTAAATGGTATAAGTGCGCGGCCGTTCGTCTTTTCCGCCGATCCACTTCGGAGGCGTTCTGCCGGGTGCTCCTACCTGTGGAAGAATCCGTAGTAGGCCAAAAGCAGCAATCCGAAGACAATCCGGTACCAGGCAAACGGTCGGAAATCGCTGCGGGAGACAAAAGCGATAAAGGCCCGCACCACGATCAGCGCTGATAGAAACGAGACGATGAAGCCGACGGCAAAGACAGGAACGTCGTTTCCGGTCAGGATGTCCCGGCTCCCCCACAGGTCGAAGAGGGTGGCGGCAAACATGACAGGGATTGCCAGGAAAAAGGAGAACTCGGTGGCTGCCTGCCGCGAGAGGCCGAGGGAATAGGCGCCCAGAATGGTTGCTCCGGATCGGGAGACGCCGGGAAACAGGGCAAGCACCTGCGCCACCCCGATCCATAGCGCCGTCAGGACGGGCAGGTCATCCACCTCCTCGATGCGCGTAGCAGGTTGCCAGCGCTCGATGACGAGAATGGCGATGCCGCCCACAACCAGTGCGCCCGCAACGGTGAGCGGACTAAACAGGTAGGCCTTGATCCAGTCATGGGTAAGCAGTCCTACCAGCGCTGCAGGAAAGAAAGCCACGATGATGTTCAGCGCAAACCGCTGGCTCGTCTGCGAGCCAGGCAGCGTACGCACCACCTTGAACACCTTTTCCCGGTACAGCAACAGGATGGCGAGAATAGCGCCCAACTGGATGAAGATGGAGAACGTCTTGGCCTGATCGCCTGTGTAATTCAGCCAGTCTTCTACGATGATGAGATGGCCGGTGGAAGAAACCGGGATAAACTCGGTAGCGCCTTCTACCAGTCCGAGAATCAGAACCTTTATAAACAACAGAAAGTCCATGCGTCACCAGAAAGCAGATCAAAACCAGGGATGCTTGCGTTTATGCCCGACGCTGATGTGCGTCCTGGGAAAAATGCATGGCAAGATACGCGCAGGCAAGGGGGAAAGAAACCTGCCGCCGTATTCCCGTCTGTGGCGCCGGGATAATGACGGCGTAGCAGGTAAGCATTTTTTATCCGATATTCGGATGGCATCCTACGACCCTTACCGCTGTCGGGGCGGACGCTCATGTCGCAAGAGAGACCTGTATCACAATCCCTGAAAGAATACGGGCGGGGCCTGGCGGGAGGGTTGTTGTTCAGCCTGCCCCTGCTCTATACGATGGAGGTCTGGTGGTCAGGCTTTCTCTCACAACCCGGCAGGCTGATCGTTTACGTGCTCGTCATGCTGGTTCTGCTGTTGGGCTACAACCAGTTTGTAGGCATCCATGAAGACATCGACTTTCGCGATGTGATTTTCGATTCGCTCGAAGAGGCTGGGCTAGGCCTGCTGACGGCCGCTTTCCTTCTGTGGCTCCTGGGGCGCATTACGTCCGATATGGGTTCAGAGGAAATCATGGGCAAGATCATCATCGAAGGCATGATGGTGGCGATCGGCGTGTCGGTAGGATCCTCGCAACTGGGGATGAGTGGTGATGACGAGGAAGACTCGGACGACGGTTCAGATGCAGGCCAGCGCAGCGGCCCGGAGGCGGCCCGGAAGTCGGGGAAGTCAGACGAGGAGCCACACTTACACCCCCTCCGTTCCGTGGTAATGGCTGCCTGCGGCGCCGTGCTCGTGGCCTCGAACGTAGCGCCCACGGAAGAGGTGGTGGTCATCGGGGTAGAAGCATCGGTCTGGAAACTGATCGGGATCGTGCTTCTCTCGCTTCTCGCCGGCGCGCTAATCCTGTACTACAGTGAATTTCGCGGCTCCGGCCACCTGCTCCAAGCTGCCCGGGGTCCCTTTGACATCGCTGCCGGGATCGTTATGATGTATGGAGTTGCGCTGGCTAGTTCGGCCTTCATGCTCTGGTTTTTCGGGCGCTTCAACGGCGCTGATTATTTAACCATGGTCTCGGAGACAGTGGTGCTGGCCTTTCCGGCAGCGCTCGGCGCGTCTGCGGGCCGTCTCCTGATCGCCCAATGAACGAAGGCAAAAACTGGCTGGAATGGGTCGTCTTTGGCCTCGGCCTCGTTCTCACGGTCGGGGTGCTCGGGTATCTGGTCTACGCGGAATTTCATGCAGACGGGGCGCCGCCGCGCCTGGAAGTCACGCTGGGCGCTCCGGAGCGTCAGGGAAATCGTTATGCCGTGCAGGTTACCGTGCGCAACCAGGGAGAAGAGACGGCAGAAGACGTGCAGGTGGGTATCGTTCTGAGGGAAGATGGAGAGGAGCGCGAACGCGCGGCTGTTTCGTTTCCCTTTGTCCCGCAGGGCGCGCAGCAGGAGGGGTGGGTCACTTTCTCAAGAAACCCTTCCTCCCCCGACGCGCTGGAAGTTAACGGGGTCAGCTATGGCGTGCCCTGACCTCTCATGCCTTGCCGAATACCTCCCGAACCTTATGCCGCAAGTAAACGCGGTCGTTGTAGGTGAACGGAGAGTGGAATGAGAGAATCGCCTTGAACATACCGGGAACTACATTCTTGAACATGGTAATCCTCGCCTTTAAGAATGCATTGCCTTTGCATACAATACACTTGAATGCGCCGCAATGATGAGTCTGCCGCCCGAACAGGCAAAAATTTACCCTGCACTACGTAAGGTTTCTCCTGTAGGTTGCTCTACAACAGGGTTCGGGAAACATATTCATGTGCAGAAACACCTCGATGAGGTCTGGCTCTGCCGAGGCTACGGTTCCTTATTACCTTTAGCAAGGAGCAAAAACTGGAATTGCCATGCTGAAGAACAAGCTGGTGAATGCCGTTCGAGGCACGCGCGTCTACAAGGCTCTCTGGCTCCAGAGAGAGAAGCGAAGGCTTATGAAATGGAACGAGCACGATCAGGCGATGCTGCAATTCTACGGTCAATTCATACATTCCGGAGATCTCTGCTTCGATATCGGGGCTAACGTCGGGAATAGGGTCAAACTGTTTCTTAAGCTACAGGCCCCGGTTGTCGCGCTTGAGCCGCAGGAAGAATGCGTCCGGGTATTGAAGGGTGTTTTCGGAAAGGAAAATCTCCTGACGGTAGAACAAAAGGTCGCCGGCGCACATCCCGGCTCTGCGGAGCTACACGTTGGGGTGTCTCCTACCCTGTCTTCTATGTCTAACCGATGGATGAGCGCCGTATCGGAGAGTGGTCGTTTTGCCACGCATGTATGGTCGGAGGTAAGACCTGTTGAGATGACGACGCTTGATGAACTGATTCGGAAATATGGTGTGCCTGCATTCATCAAAATCGACGTTGAAGGGTTTGAACTGGAGGTTCTCAAGGGCCTGTCACAGCCAGTCAAAACCCTTTCATTCGAATTTACGCCGGAAGTCATCGACCAGACGATCTTATGCCTGGAACACCTCACACGCCTGGGAAAGGCACAATACAACTATGCCACTGGCGAAACGCCCGGACTGGCATTGTCCGAATGGCTCGATTTGGAGGCAATCAAGCAAGAGATTTCGAAACTGGAGTGCGATGGAGAACTTTTTGGCGATATCTACGCCCGTTATGAAGTGGAAGAAACTGCCGGGTAAGGGAAGCTCACCCCACCCCCTATGCTGGCCTACGGAGAATCTTCTTGAGGCGACTTACATCCCACCGCCTCTACCTGGCAGGTGTTCTGCTTCCGGGCAGCAGCTATCACGGCATATCACCTCGTAACAATCCGGCTCGTAGAGATCTAAGCGGCTTGCCCCCGGATGCCGGCGGTAGCAACGCTATTCCGGATAGCATAGAACTCGACCTCCACCATCACGCCGGACTCTGGCTATGGAACAGGATGCGTGCTGTTGCATATGTGAATTATACGAGATTTTTTATTGTAGCATACGAGCGCTACCCCGTCTCGTCCGTGATGAACGTGCAGAGATCACAAACCGCTAGAGGTAGGGAATGGGTATCGGTAGGCGCTCCGTTCGGCTGTGCGTGTTCGCTGTCATGGCAGGGCTGGCGTGCTGCGCGCCGCCGGAGCCGAAGGCCCCCAAAGAGGATCGCGCCCGCGCCGAGGCCCCTGCGCCATCGCTGAAACCCACACCTGGCGCGCCGCTCGCCCTTGCCGATCATGCCGCTGACCAATCTCGGGTGCTCACCCAGTATGTCCATCGTGCATGGAGAGAGGAGGACGGGCTGCCCTACGCGGGAGTCCAGGCAATCACGCAAACAAATGACGGTTACCTCTGGATTGGCACGCGGGGTGGCCTGGCGCGATTCGACGGCGCGCGGTATGTCCTGTTCAATACCCGTAACACGTCCGCGCTCCAGAGCAACAGCATCAGCGCGCTCTATGCGGCGCCGGACGGCGCGCTCTGGGTAGGAACACTCGGCGGGCTGACGCGCTGCCGCGATGGTGAGTTTACCACCTTCACCACAGCCGAAGGGCTGCCCAGCGACAACGTCTGGGCCGTGACCGGAGGGCCGGACGGCGCGCTCTGGGTGGGGACGCTCGGCGGGCTGACGCGCTACCGCGACGGTCGGTTTACCACCTTCACTACAGCCGACGGGCTGCTAACCGACGATGTTCGCGCCCTCAGCATGGCGGAGGACGGCGCGCTCTGGGTGGGGACCTACGGCGGCGGCGTCCATCGGTGGGCCGACGGCGAGGTGACGTCGTTCTCTCTGGCTGGAGCACGCTCCGGGTCCCTGGTTCGCGCCGTACTCGCCGGCCGGAGTGAGCGCGTGTGGGTCGGGGTAGGAGAGGGGCAGGCGGATCGGTCGCCTCACCAGTTGCTCCAACTCGAAGACGGTCGCTACCGTCCACTCGTTCCGGAGCACAGTCTGTTTGCCGTGCGTACGCTCTACGAGGAGCGCGACGGCGCGCTCTGGGTAGGGACCTATGGCGGCGGCCTCGCCCGGTACAAGAACGGCGCCCTCCAGCCCTTTACGACCCGAGACGGCCTGACTGACGATCGTGTGAATGCGTTCTACGAAGATCGGAGCGGGAACCTCTGGGTTGGTACGATGGGCGGGTTGGACTTCCTCCGTCGCGATGCCCCCTTTATGACATATGCCACCCAGGAGGGACTGCCAGGCGATAATGTCCGCGCCGTCACGCAAGATGCACGGGGCGCGATGTGGATTGCTACGGCAAACGGGGCCGCTCGCTTCGAGGCCGACGAGATCACGAGCTTCACCCCTCCTGACGGCCTGACCGAGCCTTACGTCCAATCGCTCTGGGCGCGGCAGAACGGAGATCTCTGGCTCGGCGGGCAGCACGGTGTCACCCGATACGCTGATGGCGTATTTACGTGGTACGGGTTGCCAGACGAGTGGCCTCGTGGGGCCATCTGGTCCATCGTAGAGGACTGGGAGGGTAAGCTCTGGCTGGGCAGCACGGGAGGGGGGTTGATCCGATTCGACCCGGCGGGATCTCAGGCCTACACCGTAGCCGACGGCCTCGCCCACAACAGCGTGACGGCGCTGCTCGCCGGGCGGGCGGGCCGGCTCTGGATCGGCACGTCGAGTGGATTGAACCAGATGACGGCGGGCCGGATTGCCCCCTTCGAAGGGGCCGAGTGGTTCGCCGGGATCAATATACGCAGCCTCTACGAAGATGGCGACGAGACGCTGTGGGTGGGGACGTACGGCCGTGGGCTGATGCGCCTCCGGGACGGTCACGTGAACGTGTATACCGTTCGGGACGGCCTCCACGACGACGGAGTCTGGAGTATCCTCGAAGATGCCCGGGGGTTCCTGTGGATGAGCAGCGATCGCGGCGTTTTTCGCGTAGCGAAAAGTGAACTGGAAGCCATCGCGGAGGGTCGGCAGCGCCTGCTGAATTCCATCGTCTACGGCGTTGCCGACGGCATGAAGACCGCCGAGGGCAACGGGGCCGGTAAGCCTGCCGGATGGCAATCGCACGACGGGCGGATGTGGTTCGCTACGCAACGGGGCGTCGTCGTCGTCGACCCGGAGGCCGTAGGTCGCGCGGCGCCGATCCCCATCATCGAGGGTATCCGGGCGCGGGAACGCGAACTTGGACAGGAAACCGATGGGACGGTCGCACTTCCGGCCACGGCGCGCGACATCACGATAGCCTACACCAGCATCAGCTTCACCGACCCGGAACGGCTCCGGTTCCGCTACCTTCTCGACGGGTTCAGCGATGGCTGGGTTGAGGCCGAGGGACGGCGCGAGGCCGTGTTCACGAACGTGCCTTCAGGCCGCTATACCTTCCGGGTAGCTGCTATGAACGGCAACGAGGTCTGGAGCGAGGGGAAAGAACCCCTCGTGCTCACGGTAGCCCCGATGTTGTGGGAGACGATATGGTTCCGCCTGCTCCTGGCCCTCACCCTCGCAGGACTTGGGGGCATCGTGGTTCGAGAGCAGGGGCGGCGTCAGCGCGCGCGCGCTGACGCGCTCGAAGCCAAGGTCGCCGCCCGTACCAACGAACTCCGCCGCGCGAAGGAGATGACCGAGGCGCAGGCTCTCCGGCTCCTCGAGATGGACAGCCTCAAGAGCCGGTTCTTCGCCAACGTGAGCCACGAGTTCCGCACCCCGCTCACTCTTACCATTGGCCCCCTCGACGACATGCAGGCAGGTCTCTACGGTTCGCTCTCCGCACCCATGGCCGAGCAGGTGGCGCTCGCACGCCGAAACGCCGGGCGCGTGCTCGATCTCATCAACCAGATCCTCGATGTGGCCCGGCTCGAGGCCGGCCGGATGCCGCTGCGCACGCACGCCCTCGACCTCGGCGCGTTCACCGGCAGCCTTGCCTCGACGTTCGCGCCCCTGGCCGAGCGGAAGGGGCTCGCCTTTGAGGTGCATACGCCCGATGCCCCTCTGCGCATATGGGCAGACCCGGAGCACATCGAGAAGATCCTTGTTAACCTTCTCTCGAACGCCGTTAAGTTCACGCCTGCAGGCGGGCTTGTCCGCGTCACGGTCGAGGCTGATGCGCAGACGGTGCATGTAGTCGTCCGCGACAGCGGGCAGGGCATCCCCGCCGCCGATCTGCAGTATGTCTTCGACCGGTTCTACCAGGTCAGCGCCTCGGCGCAGACGCAGTTGGGTACGGGCATCGGGTTGGCGCTGGCAAAGGAACTGGTGGATCTGCACGGCGGCGTGCTCGCGGTCGAGAGCGAGGAAGGCTTCGGAACCACCTTTACCGTCACGCTCCCGATCGGGCGCGATCACCTCGACCCGGAGCAGATCGTTGAAGGGGCGGAGGGGTGGACAATCGGCGCCAGGAGCAGGGATGCCTTACTTCCCGCCGACGCTGAAGTCGCCGATGCGCTGAGCGACGCCGATGACGTGACGACGGTTCTTGTCGTTGAAGACCACCCCGACGTGCGCGCCTACCTCCGCCGCCACCTCGAAAGGGCTGGCCCCGCCTACCGGGTCCTCGAAGCTGCTGACGGGAAAACGGGACTGGCCTGCGCCCGCGAACACCTGCCCGACCTTATCCTTTCCGACGTAATGATGCCGGGGATGGACGGCTTTGCCCTCTGCCGAGCGCTCAAGGCCGACCCGGATACCGATTTCATCCCGATCATCCTGCTCACCGCAAAGGCAGAATCGGAGGATCGACTCGAAGGCCTCCGTGAGCACTGCGACGACTACCTCACCAAACCCTTTGTCCCGGCGGAACTGCTCGCACGCATCGAGAACCTTATCGCGCTGCGGAGGCAACTGCGTGCCCGATTCATGGACGGCGACCTGTCGGGAGACGGCCGTGCCGGAGCAACCGTCCCGCGCGCCGCTGCGCTGCATCCGGCCCCTGTCGACGCGCCCCCGGATGTGGCTGTCTTTCTGGAAAGCGTCCGTGACGCCGTCGAGGATTGCCTCGGCGACGAGCATTTCTCCGTCGACCGGCTGGCCGCAGCCGTGGGAATCAGCCGCAGTCAACTCCACCGCCGGCTGCGTGAGACTATCGCCCAGACGCCCTCCGAAGTTATCTGGGGAATGCGACTCGAACGCGCGGCGGACCTGCTGGCGGCGCGGGTCGGAACAGTGAGCGAGGTGGCCTACGCAGTGGGCTTCAAGAGCGTATCACATTTCTCGAACGCCTTCCTTGCCGCATATGGGAGCCGCCCATCGGCGTACCGGCCAGAAGCCTGAACCCCGGCCCAACGGATAACCCTTCCCCGACAAGCTATGCCGCAGGGCGCCGGCCTGCCGGCTCCATCCCACACAGCGACTTATGCCCCCGTCGCACGATGATACGTCCGCGTCGCACAGGACCGAGGCGCATCATCGTGCGACGTAGGCGCAACCGCCGACCCGGACCCGGCGCCTACCTTTCTCACCGAAGCGACGCGCCCCGGCGCAAGCTGGTCCCCAGTCCCGCATTCCGCGCCCGAACGATACACTCGCCCCTGCCGCGCCCCATGTTAGAGGCATCACCGTATACCAGCCCCGTGCAGATCCTCATCGCCGACGATGACGACGACATGCGGCTCTATGTGCGCGGCTGCCTCCGCACCCTCGGTTTCACGAACGTCCTCGAAGCTGCTGACGGTGTGGAAGCCTTGCGTCTTGCCCGCACCGAAGACGTGGCCCTTGTTATCAGCGACGTGCTTATGCCAGGCCTCGACGGCATTGCGCTTTGTGAGGCGCTCAGGGCCGATGCCCGGACGCGGGGGATCCCGGTGCTGCTCACCAGCGGCGAGACGCGCGCGCCGCCGCAATGCGCCGACGGCTTTCTCGCCCAGCCCTTCAATACGGCCAGACTCCGCGCCCACGTCGAGCTCCTGCTGGCGCCTCCGACCTGGTTCACTTAAAGTAACACCCTCCACAACCAACCTACTACGACCATGAACCGACGTCTCCTGTTATCCATCATCCTCCTTCTTACCACGGCGACACTCGCGCAGGCGCAGAAAATGCCCGTGACGACGACCTCCGACGCCGCCCGCGTCCAGTACGTCAAGGGTGTCAATGCCATTGCGAACGCCGACTTCGCGCGTGGCCGCATCCACCTCGATGCCGCCCTTGCGGCAGATCCGTCGTTTGCGATGGCCCATATGTACCGGGCCGTCGCGTCTTCGGCAGGCAGGGAGGAGCACATGCGCCAGGCTACAACCCTGGCGGCGAGTGCCTCCGAGCCCGAACGCCGGCAGATCGAGTCGTACGCCGCCAACCTGGCGGGCGACAACGACCTTGAGATCTCTCTTTTGAAACCCCTCGCCGAGCGCTACCCGAGCGATCCGTTCCCGATGTTCATCGTTGCCAACACGCTGGCTAATCTGGACCGGCCTGCTGAGGCGGTTGAAGCCGCCCGGCAAGCGCTCGAGGCTGACCCTTCCTTCGCGCCGGCGTACAACCTCATCGGCTACACCGAGATGGCGGCGGGCAACGACGCCGCGGCCGAG
>CBDUBU010000030.1:0-22152 GCA_965365465.1 uncultured Rhodothermaceae bacterium | reverse complement strand
CTATTCGTGCTGGCCTACAGCATCACCACTGGACTGTAGGTCACAACTTGGGTTATAGTATGAGCCGGAAACGCAGTTAGTTGCAGCAAATAGGGGATGGATTCTCGCAATTTTATGTGTTAAAACTATTTGCTGTCTGAGGAGGGGTGACTTCCTGATAATCGTGAATAGACATTCAATCAAAACTACCGGAGATGAAGCTGATGTCCTCCCAAACGTTTGCGCGCGTTCTCTTTATTGGCCTGGACTCTGCCGAGCCGGATCTTGTGCTGAAATGGGCAGCGGAAGGGTTGCTGCCCGGAATGCGGGCTATCATGGAAAATGGTGTATGGGGAAGGGTAACTGGCCCGAAAGGTTTCGGAAACGGCGTGGTGTGGCCGTCGCTTTTTACAGGCGCAAATCCCGGAAAGCATGGACGGTATTTTCACCGGCAGTTTCGCGCTGATAAGTATAACACGGCGCGGTTCGATGAGAGCCGGGACCTCAAGCGCCGCCCGTTCTGGGAGACGTTGAGCGATTCGGGCCGTCGCGTGGCCGTCGTTGATATGGTAAGGGCGCCTTTGTCGAGCCGGCTCAACGGAATTCAGGTTGCTGATTGGGCCACGCATGACCGTACTTCCGCTCCCCGGAGCCTGCCGCCGGAGTTGATCGCGGAAATCACTTCGGGTTTCGGGTCTGATCCGCTTGATGGCAACAGTGAGAATGCAGGTCGCAGCCCTGAAGAGTTTCGTGCGCTGCGCGACGCGCTCATTGCGCGAATCGGAACGAAAGCTGATCTCTCCGAACACTTATTGCAGCAAGGCCCCTGGGATCTTTTTGCTACGGTGTTCGCCGATCCTCATGATATCGGCCATCAGGCATGGCACCTCCACGATGAGAGCCACCCCTTGTACAGTGCAGAATATGCTTCCAGATATGGGAATCCGCTGCTGGATGTTTACAGGGAGGCTGACAGGGTCCTTTCGCGCCTGATAGATAAGGCTGGCCCGGAAGCCACCGTCGTTGTTTTTACAGGGCCGGGTATGGGGGTGTCGTATACGGGCAATGAATTGCTGGATGAGACGCTTCGTCGTCTGGAGAAAAAACCGGGCAACCACAGCATCCGGGTAAAGTCCCCTTACAGGAGTATCGTTCCAGGCGCTGTGCGCACGAAGATAGGAAAAGGTATTTTCAAGGCATTGGCGGATCGCGCAGATGGGGCAGTGGTGAGGTATGATCGCAGCCGTCGCAAGTGCTTCGCGGCGCCGCATAACCAGAACAGTGGCGCCGTGCGGGTAAATCTCATAGGCAGGGAGTCCAGAGGAAAGATCCGTCCTGGCGCTGAGTATGACGCATTCTGCGACGCATTAGCGGCAGACCTGCTTGAACTCAGGAATCTCGACACGGGAAGACCCGTCGTACGGGAAGTGGTGCGCGTTCACCAGGAGTTCAGGGGAGAACACCTGAACGATTTGCCGGATTTGCTCGTCGTCTGGGAGCGTTCAGACCCGATAAGAGGGATCACGTCGGAAAAGATAGGAGAAGTTGTGGGCGGCAATCCCTTTCTGGGAAGCCGAACCGGCGATCATACGCCGAACTGTCTGCTGCTAGCCGGTGGGCCGGGCATCGCTCCAGCCCGGCTTGAAGGGCAGACTCCGGTTGAGGCGATTGCACCTACACTCTGCGCTTTGCTCGGCGTTTCCATGAGTGGCACGGATGCATCTCCTATCGACGCGATTACAGGAGTCTGGGCCGGATCCTAACAGGAAAGAAGACTTTCGTTTCTTCCTCATCGTAGCAATCTCGACCCGGCTATGCAAAGTTAAGCCTGCGAAATCGTTTTTCGCGCCTGTGCCTTTCGTATCTTGATGCATAGCGCCTGATGAATTCAGGCAATGCTCTGAGACTGTTGGGGGTGTCGCGCCGCAATGGATAACACGGCGAGGCTGAGATAATACCCCTCGAACCTGATCCGGCTCATACCGGCGTAGGGAAACAGCGTTTTGCACACGCGAACGCAGTCAAGGACTGTAGGGGGCTGCTGATGCCTTCCCTATCCATGCTGCACTTCGTTTCTCACGTCTCTGCCGTTCAGGATCGTAAAGGTGCGCCGCCTTCAACAGTCAACTGTAAGGCGGCTTTTTGTTTTTACGAATACTTGGAGGGAGAAATGAGGAACAGTCAAAGAAGCATTCCCGGCAAACTCCGGGTTCTTGCGTGGGCGTTTTTTGTGCTTCTATTCATATCCACAGCCGCAGTTCAGGCTCAGAATCCTGCTGCATCCTCAGTAACTGGTGTTGTGATCGACGAAGATTCAGAGCCGTTGGAAGGGGCCGGGATTCTCCTGTATGCCGAAGGATCCAGCCTGCAACGCTATGGGACAGCAGCCGGAACGGAGGGCGCCTTCTCTTTGAACGGAGTGCAGCCGGGCCGGTATCAGTTGAGGGCTTCCTTCATTGGGTATGCTGAACATATCATGCCCATCGAGGTGCAGCCGGGCAGCAGGCTGGAAGTTGAAGTTAGACTCGCCGAACGGGCATTGTCTCAGCCGGACGTTGTCGTTATGGCAACACGGGCAAAAGCGCAGTTGACTCCGATTACATTCAGCAACCTTACCGCTGCCGACCTGGAAGAACTTCCGGATATGAAGGATCTGCCGGTGCTTCTTTCGACGCTCCCCTCCATCACGTATTACTCGGAAAATGGTAATGGAATCGGCTACTCGACGATGCGGATGCGCGGTTTCGATCAGCGCAGGCTGGCCGTTTCCATCAACGGTATTCCGCAGAATGATCCGGAAGATCATAACGTCTTCTGGATCAACTTTTTCGATGTTCAGGGAGCTATCCAGGATATTCAGGTGCAGCGAGGCGCCGGCTCTGCCTTTTACGGGCCTACTGCCATCGGTGGAGCGGTAAATATCGTTGCGTTTCCCTACAAGCCGTTTCCATATGCCATGACGGAAATAGGCTACGGAGCGTATGATACACAACGCTACACCCTGGAGGCGAATACGGGTCTTTTGAACAACCGGTACGTTGCATATGGGCGTTTCAGCCGGTTGCTGACTGAGGGGTACCGTGACTGGTCTTGGTCCAGGTTTTATCGTTTCTTTGCAGGCCTGGTGCGCTACGGCAACCACTCGACATTGACGATACAGGCATATGGCGGGCCGCAGCGCGACGGCCTCGCCTACTCTGGCGTTGCAAAAGAAACCAATGGGGATGAAGATGCACGGCGGGCCAATTTCAGTAGTCTGACAGAGGACGTGGAATATTTCCATCAGCCGCACCTGGAACTCTTTCATGACTGGAATCCGTCGAACAACGCGACGTTGCATCAGGCGCTGTTCTGGGTGAAAGGGGAAGGCTACTTTGATTTCGGAGGGACCTTTCGTTCTGCCGATTATCTTCGGCTGCCGGGCGGTTTTCGCAGGCTTGATGCGCAGCAGCGGACGCTGCCCCTGTTCATCACGGCCCCGGATGCTTCCGTTCTTTTCAGAGCTTATCTGGATCAATGGCAGGTAGGGTGGCTGCCGCGCCTCACCTTCCGGCGCAGCACGGGAGAAACCTCGCTGGGCGCCGAGGCGCGCCTTCACCGCTCGCTGCGGTGGGGGCGCATTGAGGAAGCGTCTGGTCTTCCTGAGCATCTGGTTGGCCCGGAGCAAGATGTAAAGGTTTATCAGTTTCACGGGGAAAAAGCGATAGCATCGTTGTACGGAAGCCATCTTACACGTCCACTCGACTGGCTGGCGGTGCAGGGAGATGTGCAGATGACCTACAGCCGGTACCGGCATTACGAGGAGCAGTTTTTTTCCAGATCTTTTCGCAAGCCGTATCTGTTCGTCAACCCCAGACTGGGAGTAACTTTTAATCCGGAACATGCCGTGAGTGGGTACCTGAGTATCGCACTTGCGCACCGCGAGCCGCGCCTGAAATCTCTGTATGACGGGGAGGAGGCCGGATCTGGTTTTCTGCCGCAGTTCGAGCGCAATCGGGATAACTCATTTGATTACGACAACCCTCTGGTCAAGCCGGAGCGCTTAGTGGATCTGGAAGTTGGAGGATCGATCAACCGGGAACGCTACCGGATTACCGGAACGGCGTACCTCATGGATTTCAGAAATGAGATTGTGCCAAGCGGTGGTCTCGATCAGTTCGGAGTTCCACGCACCGGAAACGCTGACCACTCGCGTCATATTGGCGTGGAACTGGAAGGCATTGCTCGGCTAGGAGCAGGACTTGGCGTACAGGCGAACGCAACGTTGAGCCGGAATCGGTTCGTGCGGTTTACCGAGTTCAACGTGGAGTCGGATGCAAGTACAGCAGGCACGGAACGTGACGGCAATCCAATCGCAGGTTTTCCGGATCACATAGCAAATCTGGGTCTGACGTATAGCCGAAGCGGGCTGGCGGCTTCACTCAATGCCAAATACACCGGACGGCAATACATCGACAATTCAGGAGGAAAGGATCCCGGCGGCGCCCATAACTCTGATCTGGAAATTGCTCCTTTCGTGTTGCTGAACGCCTCGATGCAATACGGCTTTTCAGCACGCTCCGCCCTGAGCGGCCTGAAGCTTGCGCTCGACGTAAACAATTTGCTCGATGAGAAAGTGCTGCTTTATGGAAATGTGGGACCTGCAGGACCTCAGTTCTTCCCGGCTGCGACGCGACACCTGTTTGCTTCCCTGCAATATACCCTGCGGTAGCCTCGAAGCTGCCGGCTCCTGCGGAACGTGAGGACGCCGGCTCCGGAACCAACGCCCTGCGTATCGCGCATGGAGGCGAACTGCATTCTGTCGCCGAGCTTGAACGTGAGTTGAATCGGAACCAGCCCACTGATCAAATCCCGCGATGGGGTGTATCGTAGCGGTAACGATGCGCCAGTTTTGCGGGGTCTGTGCCGGCGAGGTAGTGGAGCCACAGATAGCTGTTCTGCATTTGCTGGCGGAGGGGACCATTTCTCCGAAAACGCCGGGCTGCGGTGGCGGCGTATTGAGGCAGGAAGCGAAATCCCCCCCTGTGGTGCAGCCGGTAGACGATTTCGAGGTCTTCAAAAATGGGTATTTCGGGATAGCCGCCTATGGCTCGAAAGACAGACCGGCGCACAAAGAGGCAGCGGTCGCCGAAGCAGAAACGAGGGAAAGGGAACCGGGTGCAGAAACTGTAGAAGCGCAGAAGGGCTGTGGCGTGGTCGAAGTGGAGGCGGAAAGCGCCGGCTTCTGCTTCCGGGTCCTGAAGGCAATGCCGTAGCGCTTGCAGCCCGTCCGGGGGAAGGTGGGTGTCGGCGTGAAGGAACAGCAGTGTCTCTCCGGCAGCAACGGCAGCCCCACGATTCATCTGCACGGCGCGCCCTTGCGGGCCGGTAATAACGGCAGCATAGCGTTCTGCCCGTTGGCGCGTTTCGTCGGTAGAACCGCCATCCGCCACAATGATTTCCACGGAGGGGTCCTGCTCAAGCACGGTCTGGAGCGTATGTTCGATGCAGGCAGCTTCATTGAGGGTTGGAATGATGACGGATAGTTCCATGCTTTACCACAGCATCTGCTTCATGCAGAAAACGGAACCACCTGCCTTCAGAAACTCCCCTGTTTCTAGCGCAAGGGGCGTGAAGCCGGCCTCTTTCAGACGGAGATTGGTTTCTTCGCAGCCGCTCTGAATAAGCACATGTTTGCCGTCCGGACAGTGTGCGTTGCAAGCGAATAACGTTCGCGCCTCGTTTTCAGGAGCTTCTACGACGTGCTGGAAAAGGTGCTTGATGAGTTCCAGACCTTCCGGCTGAAAAGCCCCCGGATAAATCAGAACCGTTTCCTCATCGAGGGCGCTGAAACAGGTGTCGAGATGATAAAAGTCGGGATCATCCAGTTGAAGCGCAAGGATTCTCACGTCGAGGGCCTCAGACAGGTAATCATACGCTGCGCTGTCCGTGCGGAATCCGTACCCTCCCCAGAGCAAATACCGCCCGGGGTGCCAGATGGCATCGCCCATGCCTTCAAAATTCGTTTGGGTCTGTGAAGGAAAGTCGATGACTTCAAACCCGTGCTGCCGGAAAAATTGCGCGTAATGGGATACTTCTTCCTTTCGCTCGTCGGCATACATACGGCTTAATACGACGCCTCGCTCCCCATTCTCCGGGCTGTAATACGGCAGGGTCTGGTTGGCGCAGAATACCATATCGGGCAGTCCTTCTACACCCTTTACGATAAGGGGCTGAAAGCCGAGCGTCTCGTAGGCTTCGCGGAGCCTGAGCCATTGCTTTTTTGCTTCCGGGGGATTGATTTCGTCGATGTTTCCCGCCATGTGCGGGTTGATGACGTATTTCACCTCAAAAAAATCAGGCGTGGTAAGCAGCACGCGCCCAGGTTTCGGGAGCGCAGGAAGGTCGGAGGGCGAAAAGTCAATCTGGGAAGCAGTACGGTAAACCATAGCTGGGAAACAAGAAGGATGAATGCGAAATAACGTATGTCTGGACCTTAAAACAGTTTCACTACTGCCGATGGATTACGTCAAAGCATCTCGCAGATCATAGTGAAAGCTGTAGCGGGAAGTAACTGGCGCAGTAAGAGATTGTGGCGCCGGAGCGCTGGTGTTTCAGACGGATTCTGTGAGCGGTTTTTCCCGGAGCAACGTTCTCGTGGTCGCAGATATGAGCGCAACCATAATGATGATTCCGGCAGGCACGATGAAAAAGGAAAGGCGCAGACCGGAGGACTGCCCGATCAACCCGACCATATACGGCAAGACGCTTCCGCCGATCATAGCCATCACAAAAACGATGCTGAAAGCCGTTCCCGACAAGGCAGGGTAGCGGTCGCCTGTGAAACCAAGCGCTACCGGAAAGCTGGCCGCAAGGCCGAACCCTGTAACAAAAAGGGCCATGGCGGCCAGTTCGGCGCCGGGCGCAAAAAGCAGCATGAGAGAGCCGAACAATGCAACCCCCAGGAAGGCGCGCCATACCAGAGACGGAGATGCCTTTCTCAATAGCCATCCCAGAAGAAGGCGAGCCGCGATCATGCTTACCCAGAAGATCGCCAGGTAAAACGCAGCCGTGTCTGGCCTCATGGCTAGTTCCTCACCCAGAAACGACGTAATCCATCCCGCTATTGTCGTTTCTATACCGCTCTGGATGAACATTAGTAAGCCTATGAGCCATAAAAACGGCGCTCGCAGCAACCGCAGCCCCTCATGGAGCGGAAACCCCTGCGGTTGTTTGGCGGCTGGAAAGCGAACACTGAAGAAAAAAACGGTTGGGAGCAAGACAAAACCTCCAATGCCGGCAACCAGCGTGGAATACGAGAACGACTTCAGGAGGATGCCTGTCAGGAAAGGAACCCCAGAGGCGCCGATCCCGAAGAATACGCCAAGAAGGCTCAGGCCTGCCCCACGCGCTCCTTCGCTGATATCAGCCACCACCGCATTCGTGCCCCCGTTGAGCGCCCCTCCTCCGAGCCCGATCAGAACGATGGCAGCGCGAAGCGCAGTCATGTTGCCCGCATATGCGATCCCTTCCAGCCCCGCGACGATAAGTGCTGCGCACACGATAAACAGCATCTTGAAACCATAGCGGTCAACGATAGGACCAAACGCAATGGAACCTGACAGAACGCCCAGACCCAGCAATGAGAAGAGAGCGCCTGCGCTGGCCTTATCCATGTCAAAACGCTCTATGAGAGGTGGGAGCACGGATCCCAGGGTTGTCATAACGCAGCCATGCACGAGCATACCAAGGCACGCTGCCGCAAATACTAGTCTCCTGTTAAACAAAGGCCTCGACGTAGCAGTCATCCCCTGCACAAAGCACGTACGGATAGGTTGAACGGGGACAAAAGCTACATTGCCGGCGACGCAATAAAAAGAGATGGCGAGAAAACAGGCGCAGCCCTATGTACGAAAAAAGAGGCCCTTCGGATTTTCGAAGGGCCTCATGTAGTGAGGCAACTATGCTGCACGGTTAGCAGGCGCCTGCCTCCACGCTGCGCTCGCCTTCTACGTACCAGGCAATCTCTTTACTGCTTCACGGAACCGAGCGCGGCATTATCGAAAGCAAAACTGACCCGGACCTGCTCACCTGATTTCTTGATCCGAACATCGTCGAGTGCCTGAAGCTTGTGAGCGTCTTCCCCGGAGGCAGCCTTCATGGAAGCAATGGCTCCTCTGGTAAGCGCTTCAAGATCGTCAAGCGATACGCCTGTGGAAGCCGTCATCAGAGCAGTTCCCCGAATGCCGTCCTCGCTGGCGTCGATAGACATAGCGAGATCACGCACCGCCTGAGAAAGGAGCGCCATCTCGTTGGATTCGTTGCCCGGAGTGCGCGTTGTTTCGCTGAAGTTTTGCGCTACGAACCACGAACTTCCTGCACCGGCCTGTTTGATGAGGCGCATAGTCGCTTCGTTGCTCTCCAGCGCGGCTCCCTGGCCCGCAAGGCGGTCCAGCATCGCATGGACCTGTATCTCTTCGGGAGAAGCGACAATCATATTGTCATTGGCAATAGCAAAAGTAAGCCCATGATCCGCTTCACGGCTGCGATAGAGCGGGGTTCCATTGTATTCCGTCTGCTCGAAATGATCTTTCAGGTTTTCCTTGACGTAGGCGTTGAGCCGGTCGCTGTTGAAATTGGCATACATAACGAGACTGGGCGCTTTGTCCGGGCCATCTCCTGACAGGGCTACATACACTTCACGAAGGTCTTTGTCCGGATCAAAGCCAGTAGCCTCTATGAAGTCACGCAGGCGTGCTCCATTCTCGCCTCCAAACCGGGAAGAGGTGAGCAGGTCGGAGCCGAGGGGGTTGATAACAGCATTGCGCTTGATAGCCTGAAGATTCACCATGCTGACGAACCGGGCATTCTCAGGCAATACTTCTACGGCGCTTTTGGTCTGCAAGGTCAACTCAGCTTCTGAGGGAGCGTCAAGCTGGGTTTCGCAACCCAGAAGGCTGCCGGCGGCGAGGACGCACAGGCCGGTCCAGGCCGGGAGAGGTATGCTTTTTAGCAGTCGCATGACACGCACAGGTTTGGTGAATTTCATCTTTGGGAGAGAAGCGGGGAAGGCGCTACGATATTGAATGAAGAGACATCAGAAATCACGCCGGATAAATCGGATGAACGCGCCCGTATAGAGCAGCATTCCGATAAAAAGGGAGGCCGCCAGAGGATACCACTGTTGTACGGGAGTCGCTCCTGCAAGTTGCGAAACGGTTCCCGTAACTTCGGCGAAGTGCGGCGCCACATGGTAGAATCCCAGAAAGACCTGCCGCCACGGTGGTCTGATCTGAGGAGCCAGTTGGTCTTTGGCCGCCAGAATGATAGACGCGAAGATCAAGCCATAGGCAACGATCAGAGAAAGCCCGGTGCTCTGTGTCCATACATTGATAAAAGCTACTACCCCGTACATTACGGCAAACATGCCCACAAGCACAGGAATAGACCAGAGAAAAAGCGAGTTCCAGATCTGGCTCTTGATGGACATGACGACCCAGACCATACCGATCAGGTACACGGCCAGGAAAAGCATGGTCATCCACACGCCTGCTATATGTGCAGCTATCAGGCGCGGGCGGCTGATCGGCTTTGATAAGAGTAAATCGATGCGGCCTCGTTCCAGCAGGCCATTTAGCAGCGGCGCCGTTGCAAAAAGCGCGAGCAGCGTGCCGATCCAGTAGGCGGCTCCCGCCACAAACGATTCTACAGCCACCACCAGTTTATCGAGCGACAGCGCTTCCCGGACGATTTCTCCAGAGTCGGGGTCCCGTAATGTTTCCGTTGCCTCCGATGCCTGTCCAAAGATACGCATACCCACCAGGGCGCCATCGACAATGTCCAGGTTCATCGCAAACGCCAGCATGAGCCAGCACAGGGTGGCAACGAGGAAAAGCCCTAACACGACCTTGTTGGCCCACATCTCCCGGAAAGTGAGAAGTATAATCCCTGAAGTTCTCATAGATGGGTCTTTTCCTCTCCCGGCCGGTCCTGGATGAGTTTGACGAAACTGTCTTCCAGAGAGTATCGCAATGGCCTGACTGCCTCCAGTTCGACCTCTGCACTGCGAAGTTGGTCCAGGATTTCGTTCAGTCCGGAGCGGTCGGCAACCTGGACTCTATAGCGTACCAGCGCTTCGGTGCGTTCTGGCGCAATACCGTTTATGGGCTGGATCGCTTCCCCACACAGGGTCAGAACGGATTCCGGGATAGGCGTAGCCACAAGTTCGTACGCATACTCTGCTGTTGTGAGATCAGCGACGGTCCCCTCCCGAACTAGCTGCCCCTCATTCAAAATAGCGATGCGCGTGCAGACTTGTTCGACCTCTGATAAGAGGTGTGAATTGAGAAAAACAGTGACGCCCTGCTGGCGCAGCCAGGTTAACAAGTCACGGATTTCCCTGCGTCCGATGGGATCTACGCCATCAGTAGGTTCGTCCAGAAAAACAAGTTGAGGATCGTTGATAAGCGCCTGCGCAAGGCCGACGCGCTGCATCATGCCTTTCGAGAATTTCCGCATCCGGGTTGCCGACCAGCGCTCCATGCCGACCTGACTCAGAAGCTCGGGAATTCGCCTTTTTCGATCCTGATCCGGAACGCCGGACATACGACCGTAAAGATCCAGCATCTGGTAAGGAGTCAGAAAGCCGGGGAAACGATGGTTTTCCGGGAGGAAGCCTACTCGTTGTCGCGCTTCAGGTTTGCGCACGGACATCCCGAAGAGATCCGCTTTCCCCGCTGAAGGCATGACAACACCCAGCAGGATCTTGACGAGCGTAGTTTTCCCGGCTCCGTTGGGACCCAGAAGCCCGAATATTTCACCGGCCGCTATGTCAAGGTCGAGTTTCTTGAGGGCAGGAATGGGCGGCTGCCTGAACCCGCTTTTGTAGAATTTGGCGAGTCCCCTTACCTGTACAGCCGGCATTCTTGTTTGAAAGGCGTTTGATTGCATTGCCATCATGGAGAACCGGAACCGGACGGAAAGAATGGGCTGTTTCGGGCTTCTGCCCGATCTGCTACGTGTTTTCACTACCCGGAGTTACGCTTGCACGAAGGAGCATATCTGCCGGCCCCTGAAGAACTCTGCAGCTTGTCTGCAGCCGTCATTGTTTCTGGACGGCCTCTCTTGTGTCAGAGGAAACCGGTATGTAGTTATAGTAGGAAGACGATGTTCGGTAATTTCGTGCAGGGAGCAAGGGAACATGAATGCGGGTCTGCGCCAGCATAGAGTCGGGCGCCCATTCATTGTCCTGTAATTTGCGGATTTTCAGAAAAAAATGACTGTTTTCCTGAAAAAGAAAGGCATTTTGAACCTGTTCTACAGCGAGGGCTATCACTTCGCGGGTTTCCTTGTCAATGAACAGGCGAACATGTCTGATGTTTTGCTTACTGCCGGATTCCGGTCTGGCGCGAACGTCCAGCACTTCTACCGTCAAAGCCGATAACAAAGTGTCGGGAAGACTCGTGTAGTAGAAAGCGTCGCGGTTTCGCTCTGACAGGTAGGGCGGATCTTCAGGAAGTATGTATTCGGCGACCTCGTGAGGAAGGCGCGCTGCGCTGGAAGGATCAGGCCAGAAAAGGAACCCGCGATGGAAGACCCCTGATGAATCCTGTTTTTCTATCTTGACGGCGGGCAGTCCGTTATCCGTAGTGTGGTGGGCGATATACTCCTCATAGGCCGCGACCTGACCTTGAAGGTCTAGTTGCTCTGTGCGTACGCGCCGCGCGAACTCGTATGCCGGCAATGTGGCGAAGGCGTTTTGCATGGCGCTGCGTTCGGCCGAACGCAGCGCCGCCAGTACAGCTTCCCGCTCGCTCGCGCTTTGCTGAAATGCCGGCTCAGAAACCTGGGCAGGTTCGTTGCACGAAGAAAGCGTTGTGATAAAGACAATGCAGATAAGCAGGCATCCCGGCGTGCGTAGAGAAAAAGCCGGGATGCAGCGCCGGAACGGGTTGGTTGCCATGGATAAAAACATGAAAACAGCAAAAAGACTGCTTTTTCAGGGTTAAAATCGATACCTTTGCGCGGGTCAAAACGCGCTTGATCTATAGAAGTGCCGGAACCCCTTCGTAATGCATAACACGCAGGTAGATAAACCCGTGGAATTAAAAACAATGCCGTACCTGAAGGAGCGTGACGCGGCCGTGACGGCTGCGCTTGCGGCAGCACGTGTGATAAGGCTGCACGCCGGGCGCATCAAGGAACAAAGCATTCTGGAAAAAGGAACCCATGATCTCGTCACGGAAATAGATGAGGAAGCGCAGAGCATCATCATTGGCTTGCTCAGGGAGTCTTTCCCTGAATACGGATTTCTTGCGGAAGAGGGAGCATATTCGGCTGCAAACAGGACTGATGAAGAAGGTTTACGGTGGATCATCGACCCTATTGACGGCACGACGAATTTCATACATGGGGCGGCCCCCTATGCAGTAAGTATTGCGCTGCAACACGGTTCCGAAGTGGTCGTAGGGGTGGTTCTGGATGTGCCGCACGGGGAGCTTTTTTCGGCAGTGCGGGGCGGAGGCGCTTATGTCAATGGAGCGCCGATACAGGTGAGCCGTACAGATCGGTTAGGAATGAGCCTGATCTCCACCGGTTTTCCTTACCGGACTTTCGGGCGCGTCGATGCCTATCTGAAGGTCATGCGAGACTTTATGGAAAAGGCTCAGGGGCTGCGGCGACCGGGATCAGCTTCGCTGGATATCGCGCACGTTGCGGCGGGACGCTTTGACGGTTTCTTTGAGGAAGGACTTATGCCGTGGGATGTGGCTGCCGGGGTCCTGCTCGTCGAAGAGGCAGGCGGGCGTGTAAGCGACTTCCATAACCAATCCAATCCACTCCATACAGAGCAGTTTCTGGCCAGCAACGGTATCATACACGATGAAATGCTTTCGTTGCTTCAGCCCATGCGTGGTTAAAGGCTATAACTACTCTTTAGTAGTTTCGCCGAGGGTCGGTTTATACTGGCGAAATGCATCGAAGTAGCGATACAGCGGAGAGATCCCTACTTTAGGCATTTCAATGACTCGAACTCAGTAAGCATACCAGGTAATTATGGAAAAGGCCGGACATGGTCTCCTTGAAGGGAAGACCGGAATTATTTTTGGCGCACTCAATGAAGCAAGTCTGGCATGGGCTATTGCCGACGCAGTTCATCGGGAAGGGGGGCGCTTTGCGCTTTCCAATGCCCCTATTGTCCGCCGTCTTGGAAAGGTAGAAGAACTGGCTGAACAGACAGGCAGTTCAGTGATCTGGGCAGATGCTACCAGCGATGATGACCTGGCGAAGTTATTTGAGCAGGTAAAGGAAGAGTACCGCAAGATCGATTTTGTCGTGCATTCTATCGGGATGGGCCTGAATGTTCGCAAAGACCGGCCTTATGAAAAACTGAACTACGACTGGTATCATCAAACGCTGGATATTTCGGCTGTGAGTCTGCACCGGGTCATCCATCATGCGCTGGAATCGCAGGTGTTGGCGGACGGCGGCTCAATTGTGACGCTGTCTTACCTGGGAGCAGAGCGGATTTTTTCCAAATATTCCGAAATGGGCGACGCAAAAGCCCTGCTCGAAAGTATCGTCCGCTCGTTCGGATACCGTCTGGGTAAGCGGCGCATACGCATAAATGCGATCTCGCAAAGCCCTACGCGAACTGTAGCCGGAGCTGGCATAAGGGGCTTTGATGCTCTTTTTGAATTCGCCGATCAGATTGCTCCACTGGGAAACGCGGATGCTGCCAGTTGCGCCGACTATACCGTTTCTCTGCTGAGCGACCTTACGCGGATGGTGACCATGCAAACACTTTATCACGACGGCGGCTTCAGCCGCATGGGTATGTCGGACCAGTTCATTGAGGAACTAACAGAGGTTTTGTCAAAACGCAAAGCGGAGTGAAGGTGGCGCCATCTAAACGGGGGTTCGCGGGACGTATGGAATCGAGGATGATTAAGCTGTTCGTTTCTGACAGCGACGGGTGTTTGTCCGAGCCATACTGCTCATACGCGCTGGAGCATTTTTCCCGTCTCGCCGCGTATGTTCGTGCTGCAGGCGGTCGTGGCGCATTTGAACTTCTTCCAGCCTTTACGCTCTGTTCAGGGCGCGCCTATCCTTATGTGGAAGCAATGGTTCAGGTGCTTGGCGTTCAGATGCCCGTGTTGTTCGAGAGCGGAGGAGGCATGTTTGATCCGCTGGCCGCCCGCGTCATCTGGAACCCGGCCTTCACAGAGGAAGCCGGGAAGCAGATTGAGGAGGTGCGGGACTGGCTGAAAGAACAGGTGGCGGGAACCTCTATGATGTATGATTATGGAAAACGTACGCAGGCAGGCATCATAGGGCCTGATCGGGATGAAGTGGCACGGTTTGTGCCAATTGTGAAAGAATACATAGAGGCGCGCTTCCCGGAACTCGGCATCTTTTACACCCCTGTTTCCATTGATATCGCGCTTCCCGGTATCACGAAGAAGGAAGGCGTTCACTGGCTTGCGCGGGTGTGCAATATTTCTGTTGAAGAAATGGCTTTCATCGGGGATACGAACGGCGACATAGGAGCGCTGGAAGAGGTAGGATACTCTTTTGCGCCCGCCAATGCGATGCCTTCCGTCAAAGAGGTTGTTTCTGTCGTAACGCAGGCAGGTATTATCGAAGGTGTTCTGGAGGCGTACCAGTGGTGTATGTCGTCAAATGAAGAAATTTTGTCTGAAGTGGAATAAACACGGAGGGCTTTCCTGCGTTTGCGCGAACATTGCCGGCGCGAGCGGCAGGGTGCTGTAAGTTAGAGATCGGCTTGCTTCTTGCTAGAGCCGCTTTTTTCTTCACGGTATTCATCCAAACCCCGTTGTAAGTATTTATTAGCCATGTTCAAGCGTATCGTTTTTATCGTCTGGCTGGTTTTGATGTCCTCTGATCTCGCGTTTGCACAACGCACAGGGGAAGAGCTGCCGCTTTACCATACGGTTCGGAGCCATACGATGATGTACCGGAAAGCAGATTCCACGCAGCCGTACGTAGATCTGAGGTTTCACGAGCCGGTATACCTGCTGCAGATGGGGCTGCGCTGGAGCGAAGTTCGCACCCGCGACGGAGCGCAGGGCTTCGTTCCGAACTTCGCCTTATCAAACGCATGGATTCGCATCTCCAAGGGCAAGCAGACGCTTTATGCTTATCGCGGCGAAAAGCTGGTCAAGGAGATTCCTGTTGACCTGGGCCACAACGCTTTTGCCGATAAGGTGAGGCAGGGCAGCCGGCGAAGCAAAGACGACTGGAGAACGCCTGAAGGCGTTTTCTTCATAGCAAACAAGAACCCGCGTAGCACTTTCTATAAGGCTTTTGTGCTGAATTATCCGACAGCGGAAGACGGGAAGAGGGGATTGCAGCAGGGTCTGATTACGAAGGCGCAATATGCTTCCATAGTGCGTGCTGAGGAGGAGTCGGTTATGCCTCCGATGAATACGGCGCTGGGAGGATGGATCGAGATACACGGAAAGGGAACCGGCGCCCGGTCCAACTGGACACAGGGGTGTGTAGCTGTGCGCGATGCGCACATAGACGAGTTGTGGAACTGGATCCCTGTCGGCACGCCCGTTTTGATTGAGCAGTAATCTTCTTATAATAGACGATTCTGTTTGTACCGGGAGTCCAGAGGGGCACGGAATACCCAGGGAAAAGTGACGGCGCTCGTTGTCCGTCGGTGTTGAAAAACTGATTCTACTTTCAAATATGTCAGTTCAGCCACAGATCGGTGCATATTACTCCACCAATCATACGAAGTACACCTACAGCAACCGGCTCTACCAACGGCACCTGACGGTATTCATGGATTGTCTGTACCAGATGGTATTGCAAACAGAGCCTCGTACAGTGCTGGATGCGGGTTGCGGCGAGGGGTTCGTTATCGATCACTTTTCGAAGAAAAACCCTTCCTTCCAACTCACCGGGGTGGATCTGAGTGAAGAGGCAGTTGCCTACGCAACAGAGCATTTTGGCGATGCTGCGCGGTTCCGGAAGGGAAGCGTTTACAAGCTGCCGTTCTCTGATAATTCGTTTGATACCGTGCTCTGCAGCGAGGTGCTTGAGCATCTGGAAGATCCCGAACGCGCCATCAACGAGTTGAAACGGGTTGCCCGGAACTATGTAGTCATCACGGTGCCGCGCGAACCCTATTTCAAATGGCTGAACAATATCGGGAAGGCGCTCAGGATAAGTCCCGACCCCGGGCACGTCAACTTCTGGACACGGGAAACCTTTCAGGAATTCATCCGCGAGCATCTGGATAATCCGGTTTTTGACTGGAAGTACCTTTATCAACTTGCCTGCGCCGAGGTGAAAAGCCGTCAGTGAGCCATACCTCAGAGCGTGGAAAGAGTTGGATGAATGCTCGATGCGCGCCGGCAGACAAGCTGCATTAAAGGCAGGTTTCTTCAGTTCTTGCATTGAATCTTCGGTGCGGCTTTCTGCGTACTCCCTTGTGTACGCCTTAACTGATCCACGAAAGCCATGAAACTGCGAATGCGCCTCCCGGATAAGAATGCACCGGGTAAGATCTGTTTTCCTCTCCTTGCAGGGGTATTGCTCCTTGGGGCTTATGCTGCCTCAGCGCAGTCGCGTGAGCCTAAGCCTCTATCGTTCGAAACCCCGTTTGCTTCCGGGCCTGTCTATGTCATACCCATTGAAGGTATGATCGACAACGCGCTGTCTGCCTACATAGAACGCGCCGTTCACGATGCGGAAGAGGCGGATGCATCGCTCATCGTTTTCCATGTCGATACCTTTGGCGGTCTTGTGGATGCGGCGGATAAGATTCGCAAGGTGATCCTGAATGCAGCGCCGCCCACCGTAGCCTTTATCGACAAGAACGCGGCTTCGGCCGGAGCGCTGATCTCTTACGCAGCGGATCGGATCGTAATGGTTCCCGGCTCCTCCATCGGTGCGGCCACGGTCGTAGAAGGCGCCGGCGGCGAAGCTGCGCCGGACAAGTACCAGAGCTATATGCGCGGGCTGATGCGTGCGACGGCTGAGGCCAACGGACGAGATCCGCGCATCGCCGAAGCAATGGTTGACCAGACGCTGGAAGTAGAAGGAGTTTCCGAAGCAGGCAAAGTGCTTACGCTTTCCGCTCAGGAAGCGCTGCAATTCGGTGTGGCAGACGCTATTATCGAGGATGTGGACCAACTGCTCGCCCGTTTTGAACTGAGCAGTCAGGATACGGTACAGCATCGTCTTACCGGCCCGGAACGGGTGCTTCGCTTTCTGGCCTCGCCCGTTTTGCAGTCCATCCTTATGCTTATGATGATGGGAGGGCTGTACTTTGAGTTGCAATCGCCCGGAGTGGGTTTTCCCGGCGCTATTGCAGCTATCGGGGCATCTATGTTTTTTGCCCCTCATTACATGCTGGGTCTTGTGGAAAGCTGGGAACTGGTTCTTTTCGGAATTGGAGTTTTGCTGCTGCTGGCCGAGATTCTCATTATACCCGGTTTCGGAGTCGCAGGTATTTCAGGACTGATTCTGGTGGTTGGTTCCCTCATAGCGGCGCTCATCCCCAATACAGGCTTAAGCTTCCCGTCGGGAGCCGCCATCTCATCGGCTGTCGCGACGATGGCTATCACGCTGGTGCTGCTCGTGGTGCTCATTTTTTCCTTGAGCCGATACTTGCCGCGTTCGGCACGTTTCAGCCAGCTTGTGCTGGCCCCGGATCTGTCGAGCGCAATTGGCTATACGACAGCCGAAACGGCTGATCGCCTTATTGGTTGTACCGGCACCACCTTGACCCCGCTAAGACCATCCGGCGCTGCTGAGATTGACGGTATGCGGGTTGACGTAATCACGGCGGGAGAGTTTATTGCAACAGGGATGCCGGTGCGGGTAGTGCGTGTGCGAGGGAGTCGTGTTGAGGTTCGTACGGTGCAGGCATTGTCGTCGGAGCGCGAAACATCTCCCGCATAAATCGTAAACACGACGTATTCTCTCTCATTCCTTACCTGCTGCCAGGATCGCTTTGGATTTATTGCTCCCCATACTGCTTGTGCTTGTCGGTCTGGCGCTGATCGCCGCCGAAGTATACCTGGTTCCAGGCTTCAACGTCGTCGGCATCATAGGATTTTTGCTCCTTGTCTTTGCAATCGGATATGCGTTTACTGAAGCCGGAGTCATGGGGGGGCTATGGATTTTCATCGGCACTTCTGCAGTAAGCGGAGGTCTCTTTTACTGGATGTGGGATTCGGGAGCGTGGGACCGTTTTGTCCTTGCTACAAGCCTGCGAGCTGACTCGGCAGCCGTTCAGCGCGAGAGCGAGGACCGGGCGCGTTATCTCGGCAGGACAGGCACGGCAGTCACTCCGCTGCGCCCTACTGGGGTCGCAGAAATAGACGGGGATCGGATTGAAGTAGTGACCGAAGGAGAATTCATTGCCTCCGGGAGTCTGATTCGCGTTGTTGCTATGGACCGGAGACGCTACTTTGTGCGATTGGCCGGGCGCGTTGAGGCTTCTGCTACGGCATAGGTATTACGTAGTTCTGCAACTTTGCGCAGGGATACAGGTCTATCCAGCAGTATTGCAGTGGTCTTTCCTGCAACATGTCCCACCTTTCCTTCAGGCAAATTTCACGTCCCCAATGACAAAACATTCGAAAGCGGTAGCTCTGCTCCTGCTTTTTCTGTCGGCTTTTGCGGCAGGCTGTAGCAAATCCGAACCGCCTGCGCTGCTGCCTCCTGCAGGATGGGAGGGCACGCAAACTCTCTGGTGGCAGGAAGGAGTGGATACGACAGGATTATTCAGGGAGATGGAGACGCTGCAAGATATGCAGGTCGTCAGCGGTGAGAAAACCTACGCGGCCAGCATACGGGTAGCGGAAGAATCAGGAATCGCGCAGCAGCAACTGCTCGATGCCGTCAAAAGGAGTCTTATCCAGCTTTATCGAAACGACCCCCAGGTTATAGATTCTTTGTTCGAGTTGTTTGTAGCTCCTGAAATACGGCAAGAGGCGCTTGCAGGGGATGTGGGAGAGTTTGTAGGCAAGTTCAAGAAGCGCGGCTATGAGCTTGTCAGGAGCCATTTTCAGGAGCCTATGGCTGCCAAAAGTCTTGGAACGGACATTCCTGTCCCATATCCGGATAGCCTGCAGAAACGGCAGATCGAAGGCGCCGTGCGGATGCAAGCCTATGTCAATGAAGAGGGAGAGCCGCTGGCTATCATGCTGCTGATGGGTGTGCATCCGGTTCTGGACCATATCGCCATGCAAGCGACTACAAAGATGCGATGGAGGCCGGCCTACCTGATCGTGAACCGTCGCTGGCAACCGCATCCGGCGTGGGTTCGTTATAATATCAACTTTGCGGCTCCTGATCCCTGATCAAGCAGCAAGATAATACATGTAGCCTGCATATATCGCAAGCAGAAAAGCGCCTTCCATTCGGTTGATCCGCAGCCCGGTTCGCATGAGCGGCAGCAGCACAACAACAAGCCCGATCATAACCAGCAAATCAACCATTCCTATCCCGTCGCTATGCAGCGGATGCAGGAGAGCAGTCAGCCCCAGAATACTGAGGATATTGAATATATTCGACCCTACCACGTTGCCGATGGCAATGTCTCCTTCTTTCTTGAAAGCAGCCACAATAGAGGTGGCTAGTTCAGGAAGACTGGTGCCGATGGCAACAATGGTGAGTCCTATCACTGCGTCGCTTACCCCCAAAGCTCTTGCTACTTGCACGGCGTTATCCACGAACAAGTCAGCCCCTACGACAAGCAGCCCCAACCCTACAGCCACCAGCAGCAGATCTCGCAGGATATTTCCTCCGGGGCGTGGGATGCCCTCTGCGAACTCCTGCTGGATCTTCTGATTCGCCCGGCGCGCCATCCGAAGGCTGAATGCGACATAAAGTACGATGCCGGTTGCAAGGATCAATCCTTCCAATCTACTCAGATCCTGATCCATCAGCAGCAAGCTGAGGAGGAGGGAGCATCCGATCACGATTGGCACGTCCAGGCGAATCAACTGAGCATCTACCTTCATCGGGCGTATGATGGCTGAAAGGCCCAGGATCAGCGCAACATTGCAGATGTTAGACCCGACAACATTTCCGACGGCCAGCGACCCGTTTCCGGAAAGCCCTGCTTTGATGCTCACGACCAGTTCCGGGCTGCTCGTGCCGAAGGCTACCACGGTTAGGCCTACTACAAGGGGAGTAAGTCCCAGTCGAAGCGCCAGCGCGGCTCCACCTCTGATAAGCGCCTCCGCCCCTACATAGAGCAGGGCGAAGCCGGCTATCATTAAGAGGGAAGAAGTCAGCATAAGTATTATTATGGTAGTGTTGGAATCATATGCAGGCGGCAAGGCGCAAAAACGACAAAACCTTCACCGCCGCATCAGGCAGTGAAGGTCTCGCAATATGAACGCCACGAACACCGGCTCTTCTGGAGCGTCCTGACGATGTCCGTGCCTGCATTTCTCTACAGGCGCTACTCCCCTTCGCATCCGTTGTAACGAAGCATTCCCATAAAGTTTCGCACCTCCGGAAAAAACGCAAAAAGCCGGCGAGATAACCCCACCGGCTTTTGCTTCAACGTATGAAAGCGCGCTTACGGTTGTTTAACGGTTGTGGACTCTCCAATCCATTGATAGCAACCGTAGTCTACCCTGTAAGGCTGTCCTGCCTTCCATCCCTTGAAAAACAGGGCTTCGGCATCAGGGTAGGATTTGCGATAGGCATTGATTTTCTGGTTTGCAGCGCTTGCAACCGATGCGTCAGCAGATCTTGCCCGTTCGTAGTAATCAGTGGCAAGCCAGTATACTGCCTGGTCTTCGCGTTCAAACGATCCGCAATTCGCAACCGAAGTAACGTAGAGGTCGCCAATGGCAATGTAAGCGCGTCCATACTTGGGATCTACTTCAAGCGCCTTGCGGAAGTAGGTCCGGGCATTCTGGAGCCTGCCGAGTTGCTGCATGGCGATTCCCATATTGTAGTAGTCTTCAACTTTGGGTTCTGCGCCCGGCAGGTCGATCGCTTTCTGGAAAAGATCGACGGCCTCCTGGGGTTCGCCGTCATCCAGCCGCAATTTGGCCATAATGCGATAGGTTGCCGGAGTCGGCTCTTTGCTCATGAGTTCTTCGCCGATCTCATACATCTTGTCGCGCATATTCAGGTCTCGATAAATCTCGAACAACTCATTGATGATCTCCATGTTGTCCGGCTCTTTGGCGCGGCGCGTTTCCAGGAACTCCATGCGCTCTTCCGGCGACTTGAAGAGGGCATTCCGGTACTGCGTGATAAAGTCCATCAAGTCCTGGTCATCGGCGTACCGTCCTTCGATCTCATCCATGAAATCGACGGCCTTTTGCTTATCTTCCTGTGCATACGCCTGCGTAAGAATCTTCAGGTAATACGGACTCATGCGCTCCGGAGCCATCTGGTAAGCTTGCTCATAAATACCTGCCAGGTTCTCCTGAAGCTCAGGAAGCTGATCCGGGTGATTCTGGATGAAGCGTCCTTTGTCAAGCGTCCACTCAAATTCATCTACCGTTGCGCCGGCGTCTTTTAAAGTGGGCACTGCTGTATCAAAGATAGTCAACGCCGAGTCGAGCCAGGCCCGCTTGACTGCCGGGTCAGTTGCCTTCGACGAAAGGGAGTCGTAAGCCTCCAGGAGACGGCGGAAGTTGCGGTCGTCGTTCTGGGGGAACGCCGGGGCATTTGCCAGAACCCAACGAAGGTTTGGAAGCGCTCCCTCATAGTTAGCGTTCTTGAACTCTTCGTAATACAGGCTATAGTGCATAGCTTTCGTGTTCTGGTCGGGCTGCTCGCTTTCCTGTGCAGCAGCAGGCTGCACCCTGGCCGAGAGCACCAGCAACAATAGAATCGCTCCCAGAGGAGTTTTCATTGGATCTAAATATTTCTTGCTCATGAACCTGTTTTCCATTTTATGCCGGCTGTATGTCTAACCCAACAATAATAGACCCTACAGCATCAGCGGAGTTTCCGTTTTTCAAACCAGCGTTCGCCGAAATTCACGTTTGCCGAGAACCTGTAAAATACATCGCGCACCAATCCCTGTTCTGTAGCGCCTCGTGTCCCTACCTCGAAATTAATATCAAGACGCGTGCCAGGAAACAGCGTAGGCAAACTCAGCCCGGTCGTTGCTGCAAGTGAACGCAGGTTGACATCAGCTTGCGGCGTCACGTAGGACTGATCGAAGTAAAACCCGAG
>CBDUBU010000029.1:0-22247 GCA_965365465.1 uncultured Rhodothermaceae bacterium | reverse complement strand
CCTGGAGTAAACTCGATGGCAACCGGCTCGTTCATAGGCAGGTCCGTTTTGCCAATGCCAAACTCCGGAATCTGAACCTGCTGCAAGCATTCTGAGTCGGTGGTGCGGGTAAAAATGAGACGCGCGGGCACGTCTGCCTGCAACACGATCTCTCCGGGGCGATACCCATCCGGGCCCGCCGTGATTTCGACAACCTGCACGCCATCTTCTATTCTTGCCTGTGCAGGTATTTCGTCGGCAGGCGGGGCGCCTTGCATCGCGCCCATGTTGCTTTCGCCCTCCCTCTGATCCATTTCTTCCGTGTGATCATTTCCGCAGGCCGAAAGAACCAGCAGTGCGAGCAGTACAGGCAGTCCACGCGTAACGAGCAAACAAACGAATTTCATCTGGTTTCCCTTTGGTTAACAGGTGAAGGCAGAGGAATATAAGCCCCTATCGGCATTTCCAGTTCCACGGCAGATCCGTCTCCCATCCGAGGAGACGAAAAATGAAAAGCGCGACCTGAAGGCTCTCATGGTTTTCTCATCCGGTTCTCACCGTCCTCTCATGTCAAGATAGCCGGTCTTCATTAGCATAATCCTGTCGCCTTTAATGAGACAGGATTATGCTAACATCAGAAAAGACAGGTTCAGCCATGAAAAAGCTCTTCCTCTTGCTTGCCGCCATGACTCTGGCAGCCCTGCCGGCCGCCGGACAGCGCGGCACAGGTGATGCCTCCGGAGTCGCCCGTCAGGCTGTGAAACCGGAAGTGATAACGCTTGCAGGCACGGTAACAGAGATCAAAACTGCCCCGTGCGAAAACACAACCGGCAGATCATACCTCGGAACCCACCTGATCGTAAAAACACCCGAAGGGGAAACCGTCAACCTGCACCTCGGCCCGGCTGCTGATACCGAAGAGATCTCACAACAGTTGAGCGTCGGTGACAGAATAGCGTTTGATGCCTTCCGCACCGAAGATATGCCTGAAGACGCCCTGGTTGCTACTGCAATCACACTCCCCGGACAACGTGTTATCGAGTTGCGCGATTCAACACTTCGACCCTACTGGGCCGCCGGCAACGGCAAAGGTCGCAGCTTCCAGAACAATACTGCTGCGCCTCGCGGACGGGGCGCCGGTATGCGCCTGAGGTCGGGCAAACAGGGACGCTGCTGGTAACGGGCGGGCGCCCACATACGAGACAAGCGGCGCCGGGTATATCACTCGGCGCCGCTTGAATAAATCGTCGTAAGAAAATGCGTGCATGAAGCGCTATCTACCGGGTGAGCGGCTGCACGTTGAAGTCATCCATATGCACATCGAGGTTGTGGTTTATGCGAACCCCGGCCAGACCGTCCGCTTCAGTAATCTTGGAGCGGTCCAGACTTGCTACCTGAATGTCATTTACCAGAAACTGAACGTTTTCGTCCTCTATCTCCACAGCCAACCGGTTGGTCGTCTGCCCTTTTTCATTCGCCATCTGCACTACATCATGCTTGCTCCACTCGATAAGCGTCGACGTTTCATCACCTGAACGCTCCTTGACCATGAACTCGCCGTTCTGCCTCACCAGAAAATAGTAATAGTGTTGCTCCGGCCCTTGCAGATCGCTTCCTGCAAAGACGAGTCCATAGGCTTCCGGATGCTCTGTATTTTTGGTTTGAATAAAAGTGCCCTGCACACGATAGTTGCCCTTTGCGTCGTATTTCTCGTTGTAGTAGATCGCAGCCGGGCCGGCCGTGAAGTGGTAGCCCTCTCCCATCGTTACAAACTTCACATCGTCAGGCTTTGCGTCTGGTTCGTCAAAGCGAAGCATCCAGCCGTCAGGCATTTCGCTGCCTTCCGTCATAGCAGTGTCTTGGGCAGGCGGGGCTTGATCGTTTTCTTGCGCAGCAGCAGGAAGAACTACAGCTATAGCAAGAATCGCAACAGTAAGCATACGCATAGCAGTTACCATCTCTATTGAATTGAAAGAAATCCCAGGCAGTTTCCTGTAACACGCTCTTTCAGGGGCAGCAAGTTCCTGAAAGGGGCTGGCTCTTTCCTGCACAAAGTCATTATTTACAACACAGTGACACCCAGATCCCCCTGCCATGAGTAGCGCATCTTGAACAGGCGCTGCATAGGAAAAAGGGTAGAAAGATTTACATGACTCAAAAGGACTGAATCTGCCTTTCGGAGAAAACAACAGGGTTTTTCATAACAGGACTTACTGATTGAAGCGGATGCGGCGCAGAATCCTATGTTATTAAGGAACACCCCTCTGCAAGAAGACTTAATTAACCTGTCAGGCCTCCTTCAGGCCGCACCGCTCGCTCGAACGCTTCGGCACAGCCTCGAATCGTATGCGCTCGTACTCTATTCTGGTTTGCTCTCTCTTCGCACTGCTTGCAGCGCGTGAGCCTGCATTCGGTCAGGCTGCGCCGCCGCCTGCCGAATCAGCAGAGCAAGCAATTCGCTCTGGCAATTTCGACCAGGCACGAGCCGTCTACCGTGCCTTGATGGAAAGCACAGGGGGTAAATGGACCGAGAGTACATCCGGTTATTTTGCTTCCTACGCTGAAACCGGAGACTATGCAGAGGGGCTTGCTGAGATCAATACGTACCTGAAACAGGACCCTGAGAACCCGTATTTGCTGCATATGCAGGGACGGCTCCTTGCCGCCACAGGCCGGTATTCGGAGGCAGAGACATCCTTTCACGAAGCAGCCCGCCGCAAAAATGATTACTGGGGCAATACGCTGGAGTTAGGCCGTCTGATGGAACAGATGGGTCGCCGCCAGGAGGCTATGGGGCAGTATGTACAAATCTACCGCGCATACAAGGCAGGACAATTTCGCTCTGCGGAGACGCTCGGCATGGCAGGGCAGGCTGCCGCCCGGCTAGCCCAGTTCCACGATGCAAACAACGCCTTCCGCACAGCCTATCAGGCCGAACCCGGCAACATCCAGAACCTGCGCTGGTGGGCTGAATTGTTCCACGAGAAGTACAACGATGCTGACGCGCGACGCACCTACGAAGAAGCGCTGGATCTCCATCCCCACCATGCACCGCTTTTCGTCGGTTACGCGCAAACGGTAGGCAACTTCGCCCTCCAGGAAGAACTGGCAAAGAAGGCCCTCGCGGTGAACCCTCGCAGTGTGGAAGCCCTGAACTTGATGGCCGAACTGCGCATTCTGGATGGGTTGTATGAACAGGCCGGTGCTTTCTTGGACGAGGCGCTGTCCGTGAATCCGGCCTCAGTTTCCACCCTTGCCCACCTGGCCTCCATCCAGAACCTTCAAGGGAATCTCACTTTTTTTCAGGATATGGAGCGCCGGGCGCTGGCAATAAACCCGCACCCGGCAGATTTCTACCTCACGATTTCTGAAAATCTGACGCGGCGCTTCCGCTACCCTGACGCTGCCCGGATGGCTCGCCAGGCGCTTTCTGCGGATCCTGAAAGCGTTGAGGCGTACGCGGCTCTCGGCGCTGCACTGCTTCGCCTGGGCGAAAGGCAGGAGGCAAGAAGATACCTCCAGGTTGCCTTCGAGCAGGACCCGTTTAACTTGTTTGTCGGCAACACCCTTACCTTGCTGGACGAGTACGAAAATTTTGGGCAGCTTGAGAGCGAACACTTCACACTCATTCTCCCCGAAAAAGAGCGGGACGTGCTGGGACTGCTCATACTTGATCTGGCAGAGGCGTGCTACGACTCCCTGTCTGCTCGTTATCCCTATCGACCGGCAGGCAAAATCCTGATCGAGGCCTATAGCGACCACGATGATTTTGCCGTCCGGATAGCTGGTATACCCCACCTCGGGCTTCTTGGCGTCAGCTTCGGAGATGTAGTCGCTTTCGACACACCACGGGCGCAGGCCGGCAGTGAACATAACTGGGCGCGAACGCTGTGGCACGAACTGGCGCATACCATGGCCATCGGGGCTTCCAACCATCACGTGCCTCGCTGGTTTACCGAAGGCTTATCGGTTTATGAGGAACAACGTGCCCGCCCTGAATGGGGCCGCGAAATGGATTTGAAGCTGTTTTCCGCGCTGGATCAAGGCAAACTGCTCCCGCTAACCCAGATGGATCGAGGGTTTACGAGACCGGAGTTTCCAGGGCAGGTCTTGCTCAGTTACTACCACGCCTCAAAAATCATCGGCTTTATCACGGACCAGCATGGCTTCGCGGCTATAGCTGCTCTGCTCTCTGCGCTTGGCAATGGGAGTAGCATAGAGACAGCTATTACGCAAGTGCTGCAGCAGTCTCCGGAAGCACTGGACCGGGCATTCATGGCCCATCTTCGGAACGAACGAAACCAGTTTGCGCCGGCGTTGCGCGGGCTTCCGGATATTCTGGCGCAGGAAGGAGAAGAGGAATCTGCTTTTCAGAAGCCGGAAGCCGGCGCGGAAAGCGGATTCTTGCAATCCGTGCAGCAAGGACAAGCGCTGCTGCGTGACGGCAAGCTTGAATCCGCCGAAGCGCAGTTCCGTAAGGCCATCGAGATTTATCCGGGCTATATCGGCGCCGGCAATCCCTATACCTATCTGGCCGATCTGTACCGACAACAGGGCAACGAAGCAAATCTGAAAGCCATTCTGGAAGACTTCCTGCGCATTTCCGAGTATGGCGCGGAGGCTGCCCGCGAGTTAGGCAACCTCCACCAGAAAAACGGGAATCGGGAAAAAGCCCTTTACTACTGGCGGCGCTCACTCGAAGTTGAGCCATACGACCTGCCTACGCGTGAACGCTTGGCCGCTTCGCTCGAACAGGCAGGCGCCTACGCGGAGGCATCTGCCGAGTCGAGAGCCGCCCTTGCCCTGAATCCTGTGGACAAACCTGCTGCTTATTACCGCCTTGCACGGGCGCTGTACCTGAAGGGAGAAATTCAACAGGCCAAAAGGGCTGTGCTACAATCGCTGGAACTGGCCCCCGGCTATCGGGATGCACAGAAACTGTTACTGCAGTGTGTAGACGGCTCTTGACTGTATGAAAGATAGAAGCAAGAGACGTTCCCGCGTTTACAGGACCTGCGTCACCGTCCTCTTTTTGCTGCTGACCGGCGCGTACGAGTCTGTACTTGCACAGGGAGATCATGGCTTCCGGTTTATCCGGATCCAGTATGAAAACAGTAGCCAAGGCGGCATGGCGCGATGGGGAGCCACTTGGCGGCATGACTACCCTACTGCTGAATTAAACCTCTACCAGGCCATCGAGCGCACGACATCCATGTACGTAGAAGGTCCGCCCCTCGTGCTTTCGTTAAAGGATGAACGCATCTTCGAGTACCCGGTCCTTTATCTGTGCGAGCCTGGATACTGGCCTCCGGACGAAGAGGATGCCGAAAACCTGCGCCGTTACCTGGAGCGGGGAGGCTTTATTCTGTTCGATGACTTCCGGGGCGAACGGGAATGGCGGCACTTTCACGAACAAATGAAACGTGTCTTTCCCGACAATGAGATGGTTGAACTCGCTCCCGATCACCCGATCTGGAGTATTTACTACGACGTTGATCCGGTGGCGGCGCCTTCCGTTGTCAGCGGCGGCGCCTTCACGCCCCTTGATGATCGCTACCTGGGCCTTTTCGATCGTGAAGGGCGGCTCATGGCGCTGGCCTGCCACAATCAGGATATCGGAGACGGATGGGAATGGCCGGAGCGCAACCTGGGAGACGCTTCAACCGTCAGTTTCCAGATGGGCATTAACTTCGTCGTTTATGCCCTGACCCATTGATGCGCCCAGAGAAGAAAATCCTTTGCCTCAAAACGCCCGCGTTTAAACCTGCAAAACCCTGAAATCTGCATGACATTGACTCCACACCCGCTTGGCAAAAACCCTGCTCTGAACTACGGAAACAAACCGGTCGAAATATCTGAAGAGGCGCTTCTACAAAAGCTCCAGGACGGAAAAGATCGAATCGTACAGCAATTGCGCCAGCGGATTGTCGGGCAGGACGAGGTCATAGATCTGGTTCTGATTGCCCTGTTTGCCGGAGGTCACTGTCTGATCACTGGCGTTCCCGGACTGGCTAAGACGCTGCTCATCAAATCGCTCGGAGAAATCCTTGATCTTTCCTACAAGCGCATCCAGTTTACCCCTGACCTGATGCCGGCTGACATCACTGGCATCGATATCATCGAAGAAGATCGCGCGACAGGCAAAAGAGAAATGAAGTTCGTGAAGGGACCCATTTTTGCGAACATCATTCTGGCCGACGAGATCAACCGCACTCCTCCCAAAACGCAGTCTGCCATGCTGGAGGCGATGCAGGAGCATCAGGTTACCGCCGGCGGAGATCTACTCCGCCTGGACGAACCTTTCTTCGTTCTGGCAACGCAGAACCCTATCGAACTGGAAGGAACCTATCCCTTGCCGGAGGCCCAACTCGACAGGTTCATGTTCAACGTCGTGATTGATTACCTCTCGGCGGAAGATGAGCTGCAGGTTGCCCTCCAAACCACCTCTCGCGAGCAAGCTTTGCTCGGCACTACCCTCACGGGAGAAGACATCCTTGAATTTCAAAGACTCGTCAAGAAGGTTTATGTGCCGCGTAACGTTGGGGAGTACGCGGTTCGCCTGGTTCGCAGCACCCGTCCGACAGATCCATCCGCCTACGACTTTGTAAAGAAATGGGTGAATTGGGGCGCCGGGCTGCGTGCTATTCAGTACTTGCTGCTCGGCGGCAAGGTGCGTGCGGTTTTTGAAGGCCGGTACAACGTTTCCGTTGAAGACATTCGGGCGCTAGCCTTCCCTGTTCTGCGACACCGGGTGCTAACGAACTTTTATGCGGAGTCGGAAAAAGTGAACGTGGAGCAGATCGTCGCCATGCTGCTTGAAAAGGTCAGGGAGCCTGTCTCCGGGCTTTCCTGAACGTGAACAGTCCCGGCCTTTTCAGCGGGCAAAACTTGTACTCATTGCGCCATGCAAGCTTCCACAACGACAAGATTTATCCAACCCGATGTGCTCTCCCGGATCTCCAACCTGGATCTGCTGGCGCGCACCGTCGTGGAGGGTTTTATCGCGGGCTTGCACCGCAGTCCCTATAAGGGCTTCAGCGTCGAGTTTCTGTCCTACAGACCTTACATCCCCGGCGACGATCCGATGCATCTCGACTGGAAACTGTATGCCCGAACGGATCGGTACTACATCAAGGAATTTGAAGATGAAACCAATACCAGCCTGAACTTGCTCGTCGATGTAAGCCATTCGATGGGTTATAGCTCCAGAGGGATCACGAAGTACGAATATGCCTTCTATCTGGCATCCTCCCTGGCCTACCTCGCCATCCGGCAGCGGGACGGTGCGGGACTTACGCTTTTTGACGACCGCATCCTTGAACATATTCCTCCACGCAGTACCAGAGGCCATCTTCACACCTTGCTCACCCGCATGGAACAGGCGGAATTGGGCGCAAAAACGCAGGTCGGGAAGCCCTTGCACGAACTGGCCGACCGCCTGCACAAACGCGGATTCATCGTTCTCATTTCCGATTTGCTCGACGACTCCGAGGCTATCCTCGATGGGCTTCGGCATTTCCGGTTTGAGGGACATGAAGTTATCGTCCTTCATCTCCTGGACCCTCAGGAAGTGCATTTTGACTTCAAAGATGCCGTCGAGTTCGAGGACATGGAAACAGGCGAGAAAATGCTGATCGTCTCTGAATCCGTGAAGGAGGCTTACCTCGAAAACGTTAACCGATTTCTGGATACCCTGAAGGAAAACTGCGGGCTGCTCGGCATTGACTACAGCCTCATAACCACCGATCAGCCTGTAGACTTTGCGCTCTTTAATTACCTCACGGCCAGACAGCGCCGGGGCTAGATGTAAACCGCAATCCTGAACCTGTGCTCTGAAAATAACTGACCGGACGCCGTGTCCTTTATAAACCCACTATATCTCTTCGCCCTGAGCGCGGCGCTGCTGCCAGTGCTCTACCATCTTGTCCGCAAGATGCAGGCGAAAAAAATGCAGTTCAGTTCGCTGATGTTCTTGAAGGCGACGCCGAAAGAACTCGTGCGCAAGCGCCGCCTGCGCGACCTCCTCCTGATGGCGGTGCGTGCTGCAATCTTCGCCTTGCTTGCGCTGGCCTTCGCCCGTCCTTTTATCCCGGAAGAGCACATACCGCTCGTCGCCGGGCGTGAGCAGGAATCTGTTGTGCTGCTGGTCGATAACTCCTACAGTATGCAACACGGTGGTCTGTTTGACGAAGCCAGAGAGCGGGTTCTGAAACGCATTGAAGAAGCCGAAAGCGGAGATGAGATCGCTATCGTCGTGTTCTCGGACTATGCCGAGCAACTTACGCCGCTCGGCGACGACCACACGCTCCAGCGAAACATAGCCGAGAACCAGCTTCAGCCCGGAAACCGCACCACAGACTTCTACAAAGCATTCCGTCTGGCAGAAGAAATCTTGCAAGATGCAAGGCATACCCGGCGCGTCGTCGTTCTCTTTTCGGATTTCCAGGACAATGGTTGGTCAGGCTCATTTGACAACTGGAATCTGGCGAGCAACATACGGTTTGTGCCGGAAAAGATGATACGCAAAGAACCGGCGAACGCCTACGTACAGGCTTTTGAACTCACACAGCGCCGCAGCGGCGAACAGGTAGCGCTCCGTTACGACGCGCGGATTGCGTCTCAGGGAGAAAGGGGCGCCGCCAATACCTTACGCCTTACAGACGATAACGCCACGCTAGAAGAGCGCCGGCTGGAAACTCTTGCCTCGATGCCCTTTTCTTTTCAGCGGCTCGTGTCCCGCGAGGGTGTTTTTCAGGGTGAACTCGCTATCGGCGATGATGACCTTTCCATAGACAACCACTATTACTTCACCTATGAAGTGCAGCAACGTCCGGCCCTGCTCGGCATCGATGGGGGCGGAAGCGCTGGACCCCGCGATGTTTTCTTTTTGAGCAGAGCCTTTGATCTCGGAGAAGACGCCCTGTACCGTTTTTCCGAGGGAACCCGCAGTCAACTTAGCCTGAACCGGCTGCAAGCGTTCAAAACAGTTTTTCTGGCGAACATCGCCTCTCTTGCCGAGTCAGAAGTACGTGACTTACGGACTTACGTGGAAAACGGTGGAAGCCTGATTATATCCTTTGGAGATCAGGTGAACCCTCGCGCTTTTTCAACGCACTTGCAGGAGTTAGGCATCGGGCGTTTGGAAGGCATCGTAAATGTCAGAGAGCAGCAGCCGGTCGAGGCTTTTATTGGAGAGGTAGACCTTCGCCATGCTGTCTTTCGCGCCTTCGCCGCATCAAACGCCGGAGCCATCCTGCGTCCTGAGTTTCGTCAGTATGCCAGAATCGCGCCGGACTCAAACGCGGTCGTCATAGGAAAATATGACACCGAGGATCCCTTCCTGATCGAGCGACAACTTGGCAGCGGCAAAGTGCTGGTCTATACCTCTACGTTCAGCACAGGTTGGACCGATTTTCCGGTGAATGAGATCTACGTTCCCTTTGTTTACGAACTGGTGCGGTATGCCCTGAGCGGATCCGACAAACGTCGCGCTTTCATCGTTGGAGACCTGGCAACCCTGAGGGGCAGGCCCGGAGAGGAATGGGAAGTGCGCGCTCCCGGCGAACGCCTGTATCAGGTCCGGCTTGATCCGGAAGGAACCGGCTACTTTCGGGAAACGGAAGAACCCGGTCAGTACCTTGCGTCCAACGGGCGAGAACGGCTTTTTTTCTCGGTCAACGTGGATACGAAAGAATCCGACCTTCAGGCCCGAGACCAGGAAGAAGCGTACGCGGCCGTGGTTGCGCCGTCAGCTTCTGATCCGGACAGCCCCGAACAAGACTACCAGGCAGCGCTTGAAGCCGATGAGAAACGACAGAAGTTCTGGCGGTATCTCATTCTCCTGATCGTAGCGCTCTTTGCCTTTGAAACGGTGTATGCAAACCGCACGGCAGACGGAATCAGACGGATTTCGAGACAGGGGTCGAGGAAAAGCGCTGCCGCCGAGCGGCGCAGGATCCCGTCAACCGGGAGCGAGATACCCACACGGGTTTAAAACTGGATACGAGGAGAAGGCATCATGCAGCATTCAAACGCAAGCGTAAAAACACTGGTCCGTGAAATCAGGAAGCGTTGGAAACGACGCGCCCTCGTGCAGGGAGCAGCGCTTACCCTGCTCGTTCTCGTCTTTTTTGGGACGCTCCTGCTCGTGCTGTATACCCGCCTGTCCGTCCCTCCTCCCTACCTTCTGCCCGGCATTGTGGCAGCAGCGCTCATACTGCTCGGCACGATTGCATGGTTCGTTGTCTATCCGGGCTTCAGGCGTATCAGCGACCGCCAGATCGCGCTTTTTGTGGAGGAGCGTATGCCGGAACTGGAGGACCGGCTCAATAGCGCCGTCGAGATCGACGGTTCGGGCGAACTTCGCACCGCACGGGGCAGTCTGCTGGATCGGCTCCTGGATGACGCCGCCTACCGAATGCGGATGATTCCGGTGACAACCGTCGTTGACCGCAGGAAAGAGCGAATCCTGGCCTATACGGCGGGCGCCTTCTCCCTGCTTTTTGTTTTCTTTGTATTCGCCTCCCTGGACGACCTGAAAAGATCCGTTTCCGAGGTAGGGCTTGTATTCCTCCCCGCTGCGGAACCCCTGATGACGGTGTCTCCCGGTAATGCGGAGATCGAGAAGGGCGCCTCGCAGGAAATCCTGGTCGAACTGCGAGAGGATACCGAACGAGACGTAGTGCTGCATTACCGGTTCAGCGATGATGTCTGGCAAAAAGAGGTGATGAAGAAAGGTTTTGGAAAGCCCCTGTACCTCCAGGAGTTCTTTGACATACAGGAACCCATCACGTATTTCGTTGAATACGACCAGCAACGCTCTGATCCCTTTAACATCTCGCTCTACGAGTTCCCGGACGTTTCCCGAATCAACGTCACCTACAGCTATCCTTCTTATACAGGGCTTTCTCCCCGCACGGAAGAGGACACCGGCGATGTTCGCGGGCTGAAAGGCTCCCGTGTAACGCTCAGTGTCGAGACAACCGGCGCTGTGGAAAAGGCTGAGATCGTGCTCAACGACGAAAAACGCCTCCCCCTGAAAGCCGCAGGCGAAGGCCGCTTTCAGACAACCCTCTCCCTGGACCAGCCGGGTGTGTATTCCATCCGCCTAACCGACCGGCAGGACAAACAGAACAAGTTTCCGGACGAGTACCAGATCGTCCCACTCGACGACGAGCCTCCTTATATCACCGTCACTGATCCGCAACGCGACGTTCGCGTGAATGCCATCGAAGAGGTGCTCGTAGCCGCTTCCGTGCAGGATGACTATGGCGTCAAAGAGGTGCGCCTCAAATACTCGGTCAACGGAGGCGACGAACAGACGATGCCCCTTACAGAGAAGCAAGAAGGCTATCAGACGGAAGTGAGCGGCGAGCACTTGTTCTTCCTGGAAGATTTCAGCCTGCAACCCGGCGACGTGATCTCCTATTACGTGGAGGCCGAGGACTACTCGCAGGCCGATGCGCCGCAGGCAACGGATATGTACTTCATCGAAGTCATTCCTTTCGACCAGCGGTTTTCACAGGTGAACAATATGGGAGCGCCTATGCCTGCCGGGCAGCCGAGCCAGACGGTATTGAGCCAGCAACAGATTATCGCGGCTACCTGGAAGCTGCACCGAGAGCGCCCAGGCATGGATCAGGCTGCCTTCGATGAGGCTGCAAAGGCCCTTACCCAGGCGCAGGAAAACCTGAGGCAGAACATCGAACAACGCATCAACACAACAGCCTTCTCTCTTGAGTTATTGTCTAGCGAAGAGAATCGTCAGATCGTAGCCTACCTGCGGGAAGCCATCTCGGAGATGGAAGACGCCGTTCGTGAACTGCAACAGGCAAAGCTACAGGAAGCCCTGACACCGGAACGCCGGGCGCTCAACCAGTTGCTGCGGGCCGACGCGCTCAACAAAGAAAAACAGGTGGCGATGAACCGCCAGCCCGGTGCAAGCAGCGGGTCTTCTACGGAAGAACGCATGACCGAATTGATGGACCTCGAACTCGACATCTCGAAGGACAAGTACGAGATGCAGCAGCAGACATCCCGCCCACAGCAGGAGCAACAGGTGGACGAAGCGTTGCAACGTATCCGCGAGCTTGCGCGGAAACAGGAAAACCTCGTCAACAGGAACCTGAATCCCGAAACAAAAGGAGAAGACAAAAAGCGGGCTATCGATCAATTAAAAAGGGATCAGGAAGAACTGCGTGAACAGGCGGAAAGCATGGCCAATTCCCTGAAGCAGATGTCGCGCGGCAATGAGCAAATCTCGCAGCGTATGCAGGAGCAGATGGAACGCATCGCGCAAAATATGCGGGAGGCCCAGCAGGCGCTCAGAAAGGGAGACGACCGGCAGGCCATGACGCGGCAACAACAAGCGCTGAAGGAACTGGAGCAATTGCAACAGCAGTTGCAGATCAACAGCACAGGAAACACCCGCGAAGCCATTCAGGACCTTACGCGCCGCTTTGAACAGTTCAAGGAACAGGAGCGCGCGCTGGCGCAAGACCTTCACAAAGCTCAGGAAAACGCGGAAGCTCGTTCCGGCAAACTGGATGAGGCGGAACTGGAACGGTTGCAAGAGAAACGCCGGGCCATGCGGGAAAACCTGAAAAGACTGGAAGATCAGGTAGCGGCAATCCAGGAAAGCGCCCGAAACAGCGACGCCGAACTATCCACGGCTGCTCGCAATATGCTCCAGAAAATGCGACGGGATGAACTAGAGCAGATGATGCAAGAATCGGAACAGGCGCTCGAAGGAGGTTGGCTCGATTTTGCAGGACGTGTGGAAAAGGACATTCAATCCTCGCTCGATGGTCTGGAAGATCAGATGCGGGCAATGGGAAAGCAGATGCCGGCTACCGATGAAGAACAACTCGCCCGCTCGCTCGAAGAAGTCCGCGACCTCATGCAGCAGATGGAAAGTCTCCGGGAGCAAATGCAGGGCCAGCCTTCCGGCGCCAATGAGCAGGCATCAGCGAGCGGCAACGAGCCTTCCGGCAACAACGAGCAGGGATCAGCGAGCAGCGATCCGCAATCCGGCGCTCAAGGCCGCGCCGATAGGGCGCGGATGCAGCGCATGGCAGAGCAGGCTCGCCAGACCTTACAACAGCTTCAGGACAGAATGGCGAGCAATCAAGCCATGCAGTCGGCGCTGGAGGGGTTGAACAACGACTTCAGCGATTCGGACTTTACGGGACAGCGCCTCGAAGGAGAGGCCGCCAAAGCCTTCTTCGACCGGCGCATCTACGAACCGCTCTCACAACTGGAACAGGAAATAGCGAGACAGCTTGACGCCCTTGCAGTGCAGAAAAAACTGTACGGTTCCCGCAAGGGAGACGTGCCATCCTCCTACAGGACGCTCGTGGAGAAATACTATGAGGCGCTCGCAAAGTCCAGGCAAATGAATCAGTAGTAGTGCCCCACACGACCGAGGCAAGAACGGATGCTTGAGCAGGTTTTTAAGTTCAGTAGTCTCCAGTACGCAGAGGGTGAAATCGGCCTCCAGGCAGACAGCCTTCTGCTTGTCGCCGGTATGCTGCTAATGCTGCTCGTCGGCTTTGTCCTTGTCTACTTCGTCACTGCCATCTACACCTCCGATCGGAGCAAGGCGCTCTCGCTTGGACTGCGTATCCCGGCGCTGCTTCTGCTGTGCCTGCCGCTGTTTGAGCCGGTGCTCATCACGCCGGGCATCGTGCCGGATGAAAACTTCGTCGCCGTGCTCGTGGACAATTCGGCTAGCATGAACCTGCCCGACGGCGCGCTCGGCGAAACCCGCAGCGACGATGTCAGGCAGTTGCTCCTTGATGAGAACGAGGGAATCGTCTCCGGCCTGGAAGAGGACTTCAAGATCCGCTACTATGCGTTTGGCTCCGAACCGGAGCGGGTTGCTGACCTTCAGCAAACCCGGTTCGACGAGAAAGCAACCAACCTGACCTCAGCGCTGGACCGCGTGCTCTCGGACTTCAAAGGACTTCCCCTGACCGGCATCGTACTCCTTACCGATGGCGCAGACAACAGCAGCGCCATACCGCTGAACAAAGCCGAGGAACTCCGCAGCCTCGGTATTCCGCTGCACATCGTCGGCCTGGGACAGGAAACCGCAGCGCAGGACCGGGAAATCCTGGACGCGATGGTAAGCAAGGGGATTGAAGAGACGACGGGAGCAGAAATCGACGTTAAAGTGCGAAGCTGGGCTTCTGAACCGGAACCTGTTACGTTCAACATTCTCGCCGGAGGCGAGACGGTGTTCTCTGAAAAACGCTCCCTCAAGGGCGATGGGAAACTGGATCAGTTTACCCTTTTCTTCGACCCCGGTGAAGCAGGCGCCCGCGAGTACACGCTTCAGGTTGAACAAGCGACGGGAGAAACGAACACAGTGAACAATGCGGTAAACGTGCTGATCGACACGCGGAAGGACACGCTCCGGGTGCTGTATCTGGAGGGCTACCTGCGCAGAGATTTCAAGTTCATCAAGCGAGCGTTAGAAAACGATCAGGTCGTTGACTTCACCTCGATAGCCCGCACCGGAACCGGCAAGTACTACCGCCAGGGCATCAAGCAGGAGAGCGACTTGACGGGCGGCTTTGCGGCTGACGAAGAGGAGTTATACAAATACAAAGCTGTTATTCTGGGAGATATCGAAGCCTCTGCGTTCTCACTCGAACAGCTTGAGATGATTGAAAAGGCTGTTCGCATCCGGGGCAGCGGCTTCCTGATGCTCGGAGGACGTACGACCCTTGAGGCAGGGGCCTACGAAAACACTCCGGTCTCTGATCTCTTGCCGGTGGAAATCGACCTCAGTCGCCGGACAGCCTTCCCCCCCCAATTTGCAGACCCGGAAAAATCACCTGCGGAGCAAGGTTTTCGCTTCGCTCCTACCGGGGATGGATTCAAAAACCCGATCCTGAAGCTTTCCCCCGACCCGATTGAAAACGAGTCGCGGTGGCGTGAAATGCCGGGGCTTACCAGTCTGAACTACCTGGGGGCTGTCAAACCCGGCGCGACGGTGCTCGCCGAGAAACCGGCCGACGAAGCAGGCGAGCGCGAACCCCTGCTCGTCGTCCAGCGATACGGCAAAGGCCGAACCGCCACGCTGGCTACGGCAAGCACCTGGCGCTGGCAAATGCTTATGGAAGCTGGAGACACGCGGCACCAGCGCTTCTGGCGGCAACTCGTTCGATGGCTGGCTGCCTCAGCGCCCAACCGCGTAAATATTGATCTGGACGACCAGCGCATTGCTCCCGGCGACGAAATGCCTCTGACGGTGCGCGTCTATGATGAAACATTCAACCCGGAGAACGCCGCCGCCGTGCGTGGATTCATGAAAGATCCACTGGGGGTGATTCGTGAACTGGATTTCCAGCGAGAACTTACCGAGGACGGCGTCTTCACGGCTTCGTTCTCACCTCCCGACGAAGGACTTTACGAGTTGGAAGTGGTCGCAGAGGGCGCCGGCGGTGAGATCGGCGCACACGCTCGCAACTATCTGGTCCGGCCATCCAACCGGGAGTATTATGATGCAACCCTCAAACGAGACTTCCTGCAACATCTCGCAGAGGCAAGCAACGGGTTTTACTATTCCCCGGATCAGGCTCGTACGATCCCTGCCGGCCTGCGAGAACGCAGAACGAGCACTTCCATCTTCCGGGCAGCGTACCTCTGGGATATGCCGTTTCTGTTCGGACTGATTCTCCTGCTGCTTTCAGCCGAATGGATTTACCGGCGTCGGAAAGGACTGCCCTGATTCCCATTTTGTTTTACTCACTCCGCCTGGCGCCGATGCTGCTCCGCCCTCGACTTATCGCCGCGATACTCCTCGCTAGTGCGTTTCTGCCCGGACTGCTCCACTCAGGGTATGCGCAAGCGTCTGCGCCCCAAAACTACGCACTTCTAATCGGTGGGCTTGGCGGCAGCGATACCCATTCCAGGATTTTCAACCAGCATCTCTTTGAAACCCGCCGGGCGTTGCTGGATCGCTTTCAGTTTCCGGCATCAAACATTGTAGTGCTCGCGGAGCAGAAGACAGGAGATATGGATTTCGTTGCGGACGTTTCTACAGCAGAAAACATACGCGCTCACATGACCAGGCTGGCGTCTCGTATAGGGCCGGAAGACCATTTCTATGTACTCCTGTTCGGTCACGGCAGCTACGACGGCGAGCGTGCGAGACTCAACATTCCCAGACAAGACCTGACCGATACCGAATACGGGGATTTGCTCCAGGCCATAAATGCCGGACGCATCGTTTTCATCAACACGGCAAGCGCGAGCGGGCCGTTTTCAGAGGCCTTGAGCCTTCCGGATCGCATCATCGTGACCGCCACCAGATCGGGCACAGAACGCAATGAGACCGTCTTTCCCCGGTTTCTCGTAGAAGCCTTGTCCAGTCCGGAGGCAGACCTTGATAAAGACGGCAACCTGTCCGTATACGAACTGTTTGCATATGCTTCTCAAAAGACGGAGCGCTCGTTTGAAGAAGAGAATCATCTCGCTACCGAACACGCATTGATCGAGGATACCGGCGATGGCAAAGCCTACCGGCTGCAGGAATTGGAAGCATCCGGCGAAGGAAGTCTCGCCTCCGTTACTTACCTGCAACGGCGCGCAGCAGCCCTCGCCGGCGGAAATCTACAGGCAACGCGCGAGCAGTTGACGAGAAAGGAACAGATCGAGCAGGAAATTGCGGAGTTGAAAAGCAGGAAAACACGCCTTCCCGAAAACCAGTACTATGCAGAATTGGAAAGCCTGTTCGTTCAGCTTTCCCGGCTCAATGAGACTATCGAAAACACCCGATAGCCCTGTCAGTGCGTCAGCGCGTACATGATGAAATTGACGGCCATCTGAAAACTGACCGTCGATGCGTCCTGAAGGTTACGTCCGGGCCATTCCCATCCGTCCCCGATGTCCTGATTGTAGCAGATCACGCTCAACATCCTCCCTGAATCATCGAAGATGCCGTAATACCGGTCGCTGTATTTGTCTAACCACGGCACTTCTCCTGATTCAAGTTTTGCAGACACCGCTTCTTCGGGGTCTATATCGTAGTAGATGGACCAGATCGGATGAGAACGGTCGAGTTCGACAGGCTCGCGATCCGGGAATACCTGCTTGAAGTTGTGGTAGAAATTATCCCACTGCGGCCCACGCTGTTCAGGGTCGCGCTGGTCGTGAAAATCATCGATGATGATAAATCCTCCACGCGCCAGATACGCTCTCAAATTTTCGATTTCTTCTTCATCAGTAAGCCAGTACCCCGGCTCACAGAGGTAAAGAATGGGATATTCGAAAATCTCCTCATCCTTGAGCGACAATACGATAGGCGGCCCTTCGAGATGAATATTGGTCGTTCGCTCGAGCGCAACGTAAAGGTTCTCCTCGGCGGTAGGATAGTCGTATTTCCAGGGGGGCGTGCCCCAGCGGCTCCGACGGTTCGGCTCGTATTTGACGCGCACAAACCGAAATCCATTCTCGTCCGTGGCGACCGGAGCCGGAGACGCCGCTGCACTCGAAGCAAGACCGGCTGTGGCAGCGAGCGGCTGCCTGTTCGATTTATTGCCGCCTGCTGCCCCTGCGCCCAATGCAGCAGCACATACAAGCAGAAGCGCCGAAAACAGGAAATTGCGCATACGCCCAGCCGTGAAGTGCGGTCAATGCCAACGGTTCTGTACTATGCACGCCTGCCCTTGCATTTTTGATCCATTGCCCCCCGGCAATCCGGGGTAACCACTTAAAAAGCGACGGAAACGACCGATATTAACGGTAGGCAGCGGCGCAAGCAGCGGGGGGATTGCTCATATGAACCAGCGAACCCCTCTTGTGTGGCAGGAGCCGCTGCGAAACTGCCTGCGGATTACGTATCACTGGCATAAACAATCATGGTCCAGCCATCCGGCCCCCCGCAGTATACTGTTTCCCTCTGCTTGGCGACGGCCTTCGTCCTGGCTATCATCGCTCCACAACACCTGCACGCTCAGGAGCCAGGCAATCATGTCATGGGCGATGCGACGCCGCCCCAACTGGTAGAATTTGGTTTCTCTCCCGGAGAGATCAACGTTTATGACGGTGCAGCAGACATCGTCTTTACGCTGCGGGTTACCGACCCCTTTCCGGGACTCAGTCTCCTCGATGCGTATACACGGCTGGCATTGCAGAGTCCGGCCGGCCGGCAATACAACGCAGCTTTACAACTGGTCGCCGGAGATAGCCGCGACGGCACGTATCAGGCACAAATCACGGTGCCGACCGATGCGGAAACGGGCGCCTGGCGCGTGCAAGAAGTGCTGTTGACGGATACAGCGGGCAACGAACGGCGCGTTTCACAAGCTGATCTGAGCAGCATGGGGTTTCCCTCGAACCTGCAAGTGAACCGGACTGCTCCGGCGCAGGCGCTCATTGCAAATGATGACTTCGTGGAAACGGATGAGGACACACCGCTTCTCATTGCGGTCCTTGTTAATGACAGCGTCTCTACTGGTCGAAAAATCTCTATCACGGGGGTATCGCACCCGGCCCGAGGAGTGGCGCGCGCAAGCCTGAACGGCGTCATTACATATACCCCTGATCGAGACTACCACGGGACGGACCATTTTTCCTACACCATTGCGGATGGGGCAGGAAATACTGCGGAGGGCAACGTCACAGTCGTTGTACGCTCCATCAATGACCCGCCCGGCGCCTTTGCAATAACCAGTCCGCAGGCCGGAGAAAACCTGACGTTCAACAGCGATGCACAGGACCAGAAGCCGCTGGTGGTTGCATGGCAGCAGGCCCGGGATCCGGACGGTGATCCCATTGCATATACGGTTCTGTTTTCGCTGAACCCTTCGTTCTCATCCTCTATGGATCTCCTTTCGCTGGAAGCAGGCGCCGCAACCCGTCAGGAAATAGCGCTTGACGCGCTTGCAATGGCGCTGAAGAAAAGGAACGTCGACTTGCAGCAGCCCGCACCCGTCTACCTGCAAGTTCGCGCCTCGGATACGCAGATCATGACGACCAGCCCGACGGTTGCGCTGACCGTCTCTCGAATTTCAACGGTAGCCAGTCAATCCACGGACAATGCGCCGGCCTCTTTTGCGCTCGAAGGAAACTATCCCAATCCCTTCAATCCCGCCACGTCTGTTGTCTATACCCTGCCGCATCCGGCGCGGGTGCGCCTGCAGGTATACGACATCCTGGGTCGTGAGGTCGCCCTGCTCGTGGACAAGCATCAGCCCGCAGGACGGCACACCATCGTCTGGGAGGCGCGTGATGAACCGGGAGGAGTGTATGTATGCCGCCTGGAGGCCGGATCCTTCAGCCGGATGACGGTCCTGCATCTTTTGAAATGAGCTTCGCGCCCGGCAAAATCACAGTGTTATATTCAGGCCCATACCAACTTCAGGGCCGGAGAAGCTTCCTACCCGGTAAAGCCCGCGCAGCAGTAGACTCATGGAATCTGAGAGGCCCAGTTCCGGCGCGAGTCCTGCGTCAAACGTCGTCCAGCCTGTGCATTCTGCCAGCCCGCAAATATCAGTCTCTCCGAAACTGCGTCCATGCGCGAGAAAGGTCAGGTACGTTTGGCGTCCGATCCGGGCGCGATAGGAAGCAAAAGCCTCAGCCAGATTCGGAACCGTTTGAAGGGTCCGGCTGTCCGGCAGCAGACCCGCCGGAAGCTCGCTCTTCGACTTGCTTCGATAACGAATCACGAAGCGAGCCGTATCAAACCGGCGGCGGCCCAGCAACTGCAAGGTAATGGTAGTCTTGCCGCCGGAGCCGAAAACCTCTTCGCCGTCAACTTTATCTGTCGCATAAAAAGCCTGGGCTACATCCGCTGACAGCGACCACGCAGGATTCAGCCTGACATCAATGCCTCCCGATGCAAGGACTTCGTCTCCCGGCTCATACATCCCTGTGCCCTTTATGGGCCGGAAAGAACCTCTGTACTGGTAAGCTGCTCCTATGCCCAGTGCCAGCCCCTCTCCTATCGGGAAAGCCCACGTAAAACCTGGCGACACGTTGAATCCCTGCCCCAGCACCGGTACATGGAAATCGAAAAAACTCTGGCTCAACAGCACCGACGTGCCAAACTCATCCAGTGTTAACTCGCGCCGGCCGCTTGGCAGATTGGCGCCCAGGCTCAGTACGAGGCTCCCGGAACCTACCTGGCGGTAATGGCTAAGGGCAACCTGCGCGTCGCTGAACCCGGACAGGGACTCCGTCTCGCTCCCTGAGACGGAAGCGGGGCTGGCAAGAAGGCTGATGCCGAGCGTTCGGCCCAGCGGCATGAACACCAGCAGGGGAGCGCTTATCTCTGAAAGCTGCTCTCCCTCACCTTCATAGCTCTGATAGAGCGCCATGAACGAAACACGCGCAGGTTGTTGGCTGGCATTCAACAAAATGTCTCCAGTCTGCCCCCATGCAGCATAAGGCAGAACCAGGACCACCACGAGCAATAGCATGTGCTTTTTCATCCCTGCCTCCGGATAAGGGTTTAACGAAGCAGAAGCATCTTCTTGACTGCCGTATACTCACCGGCCGTTATCCGGTACAGGTAGACGCCGCTGGAGACAGGATTCCCTCCTGCGTCGTTTCCACTCCAGGCAGCCTCATACCGGCCCGCATTCTGAACCTCATTCACCAGCGTTCGGACACGTTGCCCGAGGGTGTTGTAAACCTCCAGCAGAACCCGATCCTTTTTCGAAACCTGATAGCGAATGACCGTTTCCGGGTTGAAGGGATTCGGATAGTTCTGTTCCAGGCTGTACGAAACCGGAACGAGGGAAGCGCCGTCCCCATGCTGTTCTGCATATTCCTCCGACCCAACAATCAGACGCAGGCGTCGCACAGGCGCTTCCTTTGTCAGATCGACCTGAAATACACCATCCTCCACATGCAAGGCAGTCCCCTGCTCCGGATCGAGCACATAAACCGCCGCCGCCGTGGGAAGCGGCGTTAGCTCCCGGATCTGGACGGAAACACGACGACCCGCCGCGTCCAGGTCTCCGGCATTCTCCAGAGCGATCTCCATATCCCAATGCTGCCCATTGCCTTGCACGGGCTTTATCACCGAAGCATACCGATCTCCTTGCTCGATGAGGGAAAGCCGCAGGTAGGCGCCTATGCCCGGCGCTTCTGCTATGCGTTCCTCCCCGGCCTGATCGGTTGTACCTAACCAGTTCTGTGTGTCTCGTAGCGGTGTGCCTGGAATGGTCGCCAGCAGCTGAACCAGAGCAGTATTGGAACTGGTCGAGAACATAGAGAGGGTCTGCCCTGTCTTGCCTGCCCCCTGTTGCGCCTCAAACTGCGGCACTTCCAGACTTATCGTCTCTGTGCCTGCGTTGAATACGAAATACCCCTCCCAGGGCCGCAGAACAGAAGAACTGGTGTCGTATTTCATCTCGATGCCGTCATAATACGCTGGTTTACGAGAAATACGCCCGGTGATGGCTGCGCCAAGCCGCGAAGCATTCCAGGACACGACATCAGCCCAGGATACCGGGAACGCATACGGATTGCCGATCTGGTTCCATCCCGGACTCAGTCGCAGGATAGCGGGCGCAGATAGATCCACCGAGCGCCCGTTTTCTACATCGTAAGGCGCTCCTGAATCGGTAATGAGCCAGAAGGCCGTTCCAGGCGTCATGGAAGCCGATAGCGCAGCGTCCTCGTCGTACCGTTCCGCCGCGCTGTTCCACCGCAAGATGCGCCAGCGAGCGCGATCCGGCGCGCCGAAATCATCGGCTAGCACCGCTTCAATGGAGGGGTCACCCAGTTCCACCGGAACCGAAATCATGCGGTAGGACTGCGCCGGCGGCGACATCCCGGCATTCAGGGTGGGCGCCTGCACCCGCTCGTGCGCCGGACGCGATTCTGGATTCGCAGCGGGATACGTGAGCGTGGTAGTCCCATCGGAGAGACGTACGTAATAATCGATTCCACGCTCCGATACATAGGCCTGCGGAATGGATCCCCGGAAAGCGCCCCCGCTCCCGGCCAGGTCTATCCGCTGAAAACTTCGCTCCCCACCCCGGCGGTAGAACAACTGCCGCTGCACCGGCTGGAACGAACCGGAGGTTGCCACCACCAGCGAGAAATCACTATCCATTCTCGGTTCGCCTTCCGGCTGAACGGTAAACGTTAACGCCTCGATGGAAAATGCATCGTCGCTCTGGTCTCCTACTTCGGGATTGCTGACGCTTGTAATCCGGATACGGTAGTCTGCTCCATTAGCCAGACCCGCCGGTATGCTCCAACTGAACACACCGCTGTTTGCTACAGCCCCCGCCAACTCCTCCGCC